>JAJDOL010000214.1 GCA_022340195.1 Chromatiaceae bacterium | reverse complement strand
GGCCTCGGTCTTGCCGCTCCCGGTCGGGGCCTCGACAATGGTCAAGTCACCGACCTTCGGGAGCCCGTCGACCAGCGTCTGAACCCCTCGCGGATGCTCATCCCCTTTCAGCAGTGCTGCAACGCCCCGGTAGGAATGGACTGAAGCGGTCAGTCCGAAGCGCTCCAAGGCATTCATGCAAGCCAACTGGTCTTCGGCCGAGCGCAGGTACTCCGCAGGCGTCTTCGAGGGTACCTGGTATCCGAATAGCTCCGTGTTGGAGCCGATCCAGTCGCAAAGACTGCAAAATCCCGCCAGCAGGCTTCTCGCGGCGACACTGCATTTCGGCGGAGCATCGCAAAGGGAGAGCCCGACCGGCGCAAGAAAAAGTAGTGCCGCCTCCTCGACCCACTCCCGTCGCGCAACGGCATCGTGCTGCCTGACGTCCTCGGCCGCATAGCCACGAATCCGCTTGGCGGGATCCGGTTGGCAGATGGAGCCGTGATGGCCCGCGACGGCGGCCAGCCAGTCGCCGAATGCGATTACCCATTTGCGCTGGTCGGTGCCGATCCAATCGGCGATCTCTTCGTCCTCATCCACCTGGGCGAATCCGTTGCAGCCGTGATCGTAAGCCCATGGCCGGATGTTGCCGAGCTCGATCCCCTGCCAAATCGATTTCAGCGTCTCGGATGCCTTGATCTGAAACAGGGCGTGGAGTTTGCCGATGTCATGGAGGGAAACGAAGAACAGGATCCATGCCTTAAGTGCCGCGTCCGATTTCGCCTTGAACGCCGTCCGGAAGGCACGCCTCAGGGATGGCGAGCAAGCCCAAAAGGCCGAGGCGACCGCTGCCACGTCCAGCGAGTGGTATACAAAAGGATGCCACTTCGGCTCCCCCGGGTAATCCGGGTCGGCCTTGCCCCAATATCGGAAGCAAACAGATGAAATGTCCATGGATGGGTATTCCCTTTCGATTCCGTTCCGTGCGTTTTAGCACTGGCACAGGCTCAGAAACTGAGCCTGCCAACGATTTTCTTTGTCGTTTTCTCGCCGAGAGACAGGTATCAATCCCTACTCACAGTCTCTCCTCAACCGTTTCTCGCAAATCCGCCGACAGCCGGGAAAACCCACGCAGAAGCTCGGCTACGCGTCCGTCGTCTCGGGACTCGTTCACCCCTTGCCGGAAGAGATCAAGGCGTCTGCGCGCAAGGCGCACCGCCTCCGAACACAGAAACCATATCGCAGAAGGCTCCGACCGGCTGGAAGCGGAGCGGAAAACCGGTTTGTGAACCGGCATGTCGGCCGATCAATAGATACAGGCATCCAAGATAGAAAGCACCTCCGATAACAATCCATCGTTTCCGCGGTCGATACGTTTAGCGCGACGGGCACGAAAATCGACCGACTTCACTTGCTCGACCATTATGAATCCAGTCAGCTTGCTGCTTTCTGGAATTGGTACATGAAATGGATAATCGCGCTTTGTGTTTGTAACAGGACAAACGATGGCCATCCCGGTGCTTCGATTGAATAGATCCTTGCTGACGACAAATGCTGGACGACGCCCTTTTTGCTCATAACCCGATTGTGGATCAAACGTGATAGCAACGATGTCCCCTTGCCTGGGGATATAGGCGGCCATCTACCAAATCTCCTTGCCTACCGGTTCTCCCCAATCGACTTCGTCAGATTCATAATCTCGAGGAATACGTGCAATCAGGTCTTCAAGGTTATACCGACCTCGAATCCTTTTAGCAGGTTTGACAATCATAATACCGCCTTCGACGCTGATATCGACTTCATCACCCACATCGAGATGTGCGTCCTCGAGCAGGTTTTTTGCAAGCCGAAGTCCCTGGCTATTTCCCCATTTTTGTATTTTTGCAAGCATATAACCACCTCCGAATGTATATCCAAAATATATACATCGTTTACGAGGTGATCAAGGATGCTTTTTCGACCAGCACCTCGCGGACCAGGGAAAACAGTTGGCCGACGATCGCCTGCAGTGTCACGGCTAGCTGCAGTTGGTAATTGGCTCCGATCGATAGCGGTCTACCCCGCCCGCAGCCGCTCCGCCACCATCTCCCGCAGGTTCTTTGGGGCGATCACCTCTACCTTCGGACCGTACTTGAGGATATCCATCAGCAACTCCCGGACGTCCGAGTAGGGGATCTGCAGCGCGTGGAGCTCGCTCTCGTTGAGCCAGAGTCCAGGAAGCTCGAATTTGGGCTCGGTAATCCGGTACCTGTAGCCGTTTGTAGCGCGGTCGATGGGCGCACCCATAAAATCCTTCATGTAACCCAGATCGCGCACCAGGGTTGCGCGAGACACCTTCAGCTCCTCCATGAGCTTGACCAGAGAACGGGGTTTCTCCTGCAACAGGGCGTGAAGGCGGTATATGCGCTCGGCACGATTCATTGCCTGCTTCCCGCCGGCGGTCGGATTCTTCGAATTATAGCCACAGGCATGGGGAGCACGTGCGCAGCAAGCCCCGTTCAGATTCGAGTCCGATTCAGTAGATATCCGAAGTTGGATTGAGTTGCCGCAACGCCGAGTGCCCCGCTTTTTCTTACTGATCCGAGCCGACTTCCAGTCCCCTCGAGCCCAGCGATCGCACTGACGACCCGTTCCGGCCCGGTCGCGCGTCGTTCCCGAGCGCGTCGCCCCGGGGGATCAGATGCCACATTCGCGAAACGAGACGGCAAAGGCGCGTCGCGCGGCTTCATCCATGTGGTCGTACAGGTAGCGACGCGACGCGCAGAACGCGGCGGTGTATCGATCTCCGGCCGCGAGCGCACCTCGAACGTCGCGGCAGCCCACCGGCACACCGCCATCGGCACAGCGGTACCAGATCCAGTCTCCTTCCTGGACGAGGTGGGCGAGCTCTTTTCCGCATTTGACATCGACGTAGGGATCTCCGGCGTTGGGATCGAGGGGTCGAGTCGCCGCCAACGCGACTTCGCTGCGAAGCACGGCGAGGGGGACGTAGAATCCCGAGGCATCCGTTTCACGCCTGGGAAAAGGAGCCGCATCGATGGAAATCTCGCGACGATGGTTGGGGATATGGCAATGACCACAGTCGTTGAGCCGTCCCAGCGTGCGCAGGGCATCGCCGGACAGCGGCGGCTTGTCGATCGGCGTTCCGACCCGGGACGATAGCGCAGGAGCTCGACCCGGTCCGCCCGCGTCCCGGGGGGGGAACAGGAGGGTATTGCGCCCCTGAGCCTCGATGTAGCGGGCGCTGATCGACCGCCCCGGCGGTACCCGGAGATAGACGCGGATGATGTCCGTGGCGTCGTGGGTAGAGGGCAAGCGCAACGCGGGAACCATCTCCGCATAACCCTCGCGACGCCAATCGTAGCGATCGGGTATGCGCTCGCTGTGAACGGCGTCCGCTGTCGCCCCTCCGGCATCCGCCGACGGTTGCATTGACGCCGACCAAGCGAAAAACCCGCAGAGCAGAAGTCGAAGGGAAACAAGGATCGAAGCGGCTGGTCGATGCATCTTGATGCGCGAGTGAGCGATGACGCGAGATCCTTTACCCACACCTGACCGACGTTCTGCCGCATACTAGCCCCTACGCCGATTATAGCGATCCGGGCGAGTCGGGTATGCTTGCCCCGTTCGAGTCAACTACCGCAAGCTGCTGTGCACCCTTATTCGATTTCGCGCGTCGTCGGTCTGTTCGCGATGATGTTCGGCCTGACACTTACCGCGCCTATTCTCATCTCGCTCTGGTATCGAGAAGCCGAGTCCGTCAGCTTCCTCGTCCCAATGGCAGGATCCCTTGTGCTGGGGCTCGCGTTGTGGCTGATCGGCCGCTTGCGTCCGGCCATGCTGGGGGTGCGCGACGGATTTCTGATCGTGGCCCTATTTTGGTTCCTGTTGAGCTTGCTCGGGGCCTGGCCCCTAGTCCTCAGCGCCGGACTTTCCCCCATCAGCGCCCTGTTCGAATCCGCGTCTGGGATCACCACGACCGGCGCCACCGTGATTACGGGTCTGGACGACCTGCCCAGATCCATCCTGTTCTACCGCCAGCAACTGCAATGGCTGGGAGGCATGGGATTGATCGTCCTTGGCGTGGCCGTGCTGCCCATGCTGGGCATCGGCGGCATGCAGCTCTACCGGGCCGAGGCGCCGGGACCGCTGAAGGAGGAGAAGCTGACCCCCCGGTTGATGCAGACCGCCCGCGCCCTCTGGGGAATATACCTGGCCCTGACCCTGGCCTGCGCTCTCGGCTACTGGTTGGCAGGCATGGACGCCTTCGACGCCATCGCCCACAGCCTCGCGACCGTATCGACCGGTGGTTTCTCCACCCACGACGCGAGCATCGGCTATTTTCAGAGCCCGGCGGTGGAGGCCGTGGCCATTGTCTTCATGCTGCTCGCCGCGATCAATTTCGGTGTTCACTTCGCGGTCCTGCATCGCCGTGATCCTTTTTATTGGTTCCGGGACGTAGAGTCGCGCGCTTTCTTATTGTTCGTACTCACGGTGGTCGTCTTCGTCGGCTTGATCCTGCGCATGCAAGGGGGTTACGAGCACTGGCACCCGAGCCTTAGAGACGCCACCTTCGAGGTCGTTTCCGTGGTCACCAGCACCGGCTTCGGAACGGTCGACTTCTCACACTGGCCGGAGATTCTGCCTGTCCTGCTCATCCTCATCAGCTTCGTCGGGGGCTGCGGCGGCTCAACTGCCGGGGGCATGAAGGTCATGCGGGTATTGCTCATGCTGCACCAGGGCGCACTGGAGGTGCACAGGCTAATCCATCCACGCGCCTACCATCCCCTGCGGCTCGGTGGGCGTGTAATCGACGGTCGACTCATGGAAGGCGTCTGGGGGTTTTTTGCCGTCTACGTGGCCGCATTCACGCTCTTGGACATGCTCATGATTCAGGCGGGACTGGATAAGGTATCCGCATTCGCCGCGGTCGCCACCTGTATGAACAACCTGGGGCCGGGGCTGGGGCAAGTCGCCTACAATTTCCAGACCGTCAGTGACTATGGGAAGCTGGTAGGCGTTCTCGCCATGCTGTTGGGGCGGCTCGAGGTATTCACCATCCTGGTCCTGATTTCGCCATACTTCTGGCGGCGCTGATGCGAATGCAGGATCGAGCCGGAAGCGCTTCGCGGTCGAAGCGGCGTTGTATCGTCCCCCGAAACTCGTGCAACGTGGCGCTAACTCGACCTACGCACCCGTACCTTCAATCTGCGAAGGTCACGGGTGCTGCGATGGCTTCAGCCCAGGAGGCTCTGAACGCCTTCGCGCTCCTCTTTGAGCTCGTTCAGCGTGAAGTCCATCCGCTCCCTGGAGAATTCGTCGATCTCCAAGTCCTTGATGACCTCGTACTTGCCCGGGGTACAGATACAGGGGAAGCCGTAGATCATGCCCTCGGGGATGCCGTAGGAGCCGTCCGATACCACGCCCATGGTGACCCACTTGCCGTCGCTGCCGAGCGTCCAGTCGTGCATGTGGTCGATGGCCGCGTTCCCCGCACTGGCGGCGGAGGAGGCACCCCGAGCAGCGATGATGGCCGCACCACGCTTGCCGACGGTGGGGATATAGGTCTCGCGGTACCATTCCTCGTCGGCGACCAGGGACTTGGCGTCCTGTCCGGCTACGGTCGCGAACCGCAGATCCGGGTACATGGTGGGCGAGTGGTTGCCCCAAACGACCATCTTCTCGACGTCCGAAACCGTCTTGCCAGTCCGGGTGGCGAGTTGTGAAACTGCCCGATTGTGATCGAGCCGCATCATGGAGGTGAAATTGCCCGCCGGTAGATCCGGGGCCGAGCTCTTGGCGATGTAGGCGTTGGTGTTGGCCGGGTTGCCGACCACAATGACGCGCACGTCGCGCGACGCGACTTCATTGAGCGCCTTGCCCTGCTCGATGAAGATTTTGGCATTGTCCATCAGCAGGTCCTTGCGCTCCATGCCGGGCCCGCGAGGCTTGGCGCCGATCAGAAGGGCGTGATCCGCATCCTTGAAGGCTACCTTGGGATCGCCGGTGCCGATCATGTCGGCCAGGAGCGGAAAGGCGCAATCGTCGAGCTCCATCATGACACCCTTGAGGGCCTCCTGGGGCTTCTCCATCGGCAGCTCGAGCAATTGCAAGATGACAGGCTGGTCCTTGCCCAGCATCTCGCCGGAAGCGATGCGGAACAAAGTTGCATAACCGATCTGGCCGGCTGCACCTGTGACGGCGACTCTAACGGGGGATTTTGCCACGGCGGAACACTCCTTAAGTTTTTTGAGACTGAGTGGTGGACGGAAGAGAACGCGCGCCCTTCGGGGCTTCGCGCTTGTTTATTTTTCGCAGGTTGCAGAGGATAGTGCTTCCTTTGAGCCCGTAATCCTTGCCCATGCAGAGGATTTCGTCAAGATTGCATGCGCGGAGTTAATGGCCGGGTAATACAGTCTACTTGGAAATGCAGCTCGGTACCCGCGGGCCAAGCCAAAGCCGCGTGAAAGACGGATTGCCCGGTGACGCATCAGCCCGGTAAACGCAAGCGATCCACGATTCGACCGCCGAGGAGGTGCTCGGTCAGGATCTCCTCCACGTCGTCCTTGTCCACATAGGTATACCAGGTGTCGCCCGGATAGATGACGATCACGGGTCCTTCGGAACAACGATCCAGGCACCCGGCGGTATTGATGCGAACCCCCCCCGGCCCTGTGATACCCAGGTCCTTGGTGCGCCGCTTCAGGTAATCGCGCATAGTCCGGGCGTCGCACTGGGCGCAGCACTGGCTGCCGTCTTCGCGAAGGTTGGTACAAAAAAACACATGATGCTGGTAGTAAGACATGGTGGACACACCGAATTGGCAGAAATCAGGCACCCTGCTCCACCCAATTGTTGCATGAGTGCGCAAAACAAGGTGGAACAGGGTACTAGAGGTTAGCATTCTTCGTGAAGGATGAGGCCATCAAAGCGAGGCTCGTCGAGACCGCGGACCGGTGCGTGAAATGTGGGCTTTGTCTTCCGCACTGCCCTACATACGCAGTCAAAGCGGACGAGGGCGAGTCGCCACGGGGTCGCATCGCTCTGATCGAGGGACTCGCTGCAGGGAAGCTCGTGCAATCGCCGAGACTTTGGGCGCATCTGCAAAGCTGCCTCGAGTGCCGCGCTTGCGAGGCCGCCTGCCCATCTCTTGTTGCCTTCGGGTCGCTCATGGACGATGCCCGGGCGCTGCAAACCCAAGGTTTGGGTCGTTGGAGGCGTTGCCTGAAAAAATCGTGGCTGCGGATCCTGAGCACGAGCAAGGGCGCGCGCACCACCGCTGCACTCGCGAGGCTCTATCGATCCTGCGGTCTGGGCCC
>JAJDOL010000208.1 GCA_022340195.1 Chromatiaceae bacterium | reverse complement strand
CTTCACATAACGGCGTGGAACGGACAATCCGAAAAATCGTCTCACCGGCGACTTTTGGTCGTTTCGAGACTCATCAAGTATTATTCCCTCCCCAGGAGCTGACCTTCGATCAGGCTCCTTTCGCTTCCCAGCTCCCCCTCTATGATCGAGGACAAAAGTTTATAGCCGACCTTCCATCGTGTTGTTCCAACCAATACGCCTGCCGTTTTCTGGTTCAGCTTGATCACTTCCCCAAACCGTTCGTTTCCCTGTCTGTCCTTGAATGCCACCTTCTCGCCAACCTTCAGACTGTTCCGGTCGAGCTTGCCTGTCGAGCTCCGGATGGCGATATCCGCACGATCGAGATTGATGTGATAGAAAGGAATATTCCAAAGCTTACCGTCATGGCGGTTTTCTACCAGGGCTCTCGTTCGTTTCAGCTCGATAATCCTTGCTTCGACCAGCCGGTTTTCCTCGGCAACGAAGTACTCGACATCCTGACCGACCTTCAGCGAGTCCTTTATGCTCTGTATTTTTAACGGGTTTTCCAGATTGCGACGAATCGCTTGTTCGATCCGAAAGAGCTCGAATAGGGACGCACTGTTCAGCTCGTTCAGTATCTGGGAGTAGTTCATGGGGCTTGCGTGCAGAGCCAGCGATACAGGCGTGTTGTCGGCTAAGGGAGGACCGCACGGGGTCCCCCCGAAGGTATTTTTACGCGCCGTTGCTTGCGCGAAACCGAACCTGCGGGTGAAACCCGGGTGCAGGAAAAAGCCTTTAAAGTATCCTCATCCCACTTCCACCAGGCTCGGGGTGTAATCCGCCGGCGGTTGGAATCCGAGGAGGGTAATGCAGGTGGCCGCCAGGTTGGCGATGCCGGGATCCTTCACATCCGCCAAGCGAGCACCGGATACCTTAGCCGGATCATAGACGATTGCCGGTACCGGGTTGAGTGAGTGCGCCGTCTTGGGCAGAAACTTTCCTTCGTCGTCCAGCTTCAGCTTGCCGGTCTTCTTATCCACTTCGCACATGTCGTCGGAGTTGCCGTGGTCTGCCGACAAGACCGCGATGCCCTTGGCCTTCTTAACGGCTTCCATAATTCGGCCAACGCCCTCATCCACGGCCTCGATGGCCACCTTCACGGCATCGGTCACGCCCGTGTGTCCGACCATGTCACCGTTTGGGTAATTCAGTCGTATGAATCTGTACTCGCCGCTCTCGATGGCCTCGACCACGGCGTCCGTGATCTCGTCGGCCTTCATGCGCGGCGCTTCCTCGAACGGGATGACGTCCGACAGGATCTCCTGCCAGGTTTCGGTGGCGAACTTGCCCGAGTTGTTGCCGTTGAAGAAGTAGGTGACGTGGCCGTACTTCTGTGTCTCGGATATCGCGAACTGTTTCACACCCGCGTTGGAGAGATACTCGCTCATGGTGCGATCGATCGCCGGCGGCGAGACCAGGTATTTTTCTGGAACCTGGAGATCGCCATCGTACTGCATCATGCCCGCGTAGATGACATTCGGCTTCGGGCCGCGATCGAACTCGGTCAGCTCCTCGGCCTCGAAGGCCTTCGTGATCTCCAGCGAGCGGTCGCCGCGAAAGTTGAAGAAGACAACGCTGTCTCCCTCCACAATCGGCCCCACCGGAGCGCCGTCGCGCTCGATGACGAAGGCCGGCAGATCTTGGTCCAGGATTCCAGGTTTTTCTTTCCGGTAAGTTTCCACCGCGTCGCGCATGGTCGCGAACCGGCGGCCCTCACCCTTGACGTGGGTATTCCAGCCGCGCTCGACCATGCTCCAGTTGGCGTTGTAGCGGTCCATGGTGATGTACATACGGCCACCGCCGGAGGCGACGCAGTAGTCCACGGTGCCATCCGCGTTGATGTCCGTCAGGAACTTGTCGAAGTTTTCGACATAGTCCAGCACGGACGTTGGGGGCACGTCGCGGCCATCAATCAAGGGGTGGATACGGGCCTTCTTGACGCCTTCGGATTTCGCCCTGCTCAACATCGCCTCGAGGTGGTTGAGATTGGAATGTACGTTACCGTCGGAGAACAGACCGATGAAGTGCATTGACGACTGGTTTTCCTTGACATTCGCCACCAGCTCTTTCCAAATCGCGCCCTCGAACATGGATTCGGAAGCGATGGCGTTTTCGACCAACGCTGCACCCTGCGAGAACACGCGCCCGCAGCCGATGGCGTTGTGGCCAACCTCGGAGTTTCCCATGTCGGAGTCGTCCGGCAGGCCCACCGCTACACCATGGGCCTTGACCTCCGTATAGATCGCATGCTCGCGCAGCCAGTCCAGGTTAGGGGTATGTGCGATTTTTACGTAGTCGCTTTCGGCATGCTTGCCGATCCCGACGCCGTCCATGACGACCAGCACGACCGGTCCCTCCGGTCCGCCAAAGGCCGGGTTCTTACTGAGCTCGTTCATATCGAATCTCCTCTTGAGGTGGCTCGAGATCCTGGAGTGTCGTGGGGAAATCGAGAAACGACGAAGTATAAACCAGCAAACAGGGTCTCGCTGATCCGGATGTGCAGGCCCGGATCGATTGAAATTCAATAATTCCGCCCGCTTGACGTTACGCAGGGCATGCTCTGGTGTGCTCTCGGGCAGTTAGACGCACCTCGCTTTCCGCAAAATCCCTGTGTGGCGGGTATAATGGCGCGCCATGTTTCGACCACTGCCCCTTTTCGTCGGCCTTCGCTACACCCGCGCCAAGCGGCGGAATCACTTCATTTCCTTTATCTCGCTGATCTCGATGCTCGGCATCATGCTGGGCATCGTTGCCCTGATCGTGGTGCTCTCTGTCATGAACGGCTTCCACACCGAGATTCAGGCGCGCATCCTGGGAATGACCTCTCATGCCACCCTGTCCGACCCCTATGGTGACATGTCGGATTGGCCCGATGTGTTGGAGCGGGTACGGGAGCACGAATCTGTGATCGGGGCGGCGCCCTTCGTCGAGCTGCAGGCCATGCTGGCGAACGGCGCCAACGTGAGCGGGGCCCAGCTGCGGGGAATCTTGCCGGCGGAAGAGGATCAGGTGGCTGAGCTGCGCCAGGATATGATCAGGGGTAACGTGGACGATTTAGTCGCCGGGAAATACAAGATTCTCCTCGGTCAGGAGTTGGCCGCTTACCTCGGAGTCGGCGTCGGCGACAAGGTGACGGTAGTGACGCCGCAGGTCAGTGCAACCCCCGTTGGCATCATGCCGCGCCTCAAAGCCTTTACGGTTGCCGGCTTGTTTGCCGTCGGCATGTCGGACTACGACCGCAGCGCAGGCTTTCTGCACCTCACGGATGCCGCTAAGCTCATGCGCCTGGGCGAGGGCGTAACGGGCGTGCGGCTCAAGCTCACGGATATGTTCCAGGCACCGATGCTGGCTCGGAAGATCGCCTATGATCTGGGCGGTAGCTATCGTGTCATCGATTGGACCCAACACCACCAGAATTTCTTCGCCGCCCTGCGCACCGAGAAGCGCATGATGAGTATCATCCTGTTTCTGATCGTGGCGGTTGCCGCCTTCAATATTGTATCGACCTTGGTGATGGTTGTGACCGACAAGCGACCCGATATCGCAATCCTGCGCACCCTCGGGGCCTCGCCGGCCCATATCATGGCGATCTTCATGGTACAAGGCACTGCCATCGGCGTTGTCGGAACCCTGTTGGGTATCGTCGGAGGGGTCGTCCTGGCGCTCAATGTGGAGCCCATCGTAGCCGGGATAGAGGGTCTGTTCAGCATCCATTTCCTGGATCCCAACATTTATTACATCAGTAAGCTGCCCTCGGATCTGCGCGCGGGGGATGTCATCTGGGTGTCCACCGGGGCCTTTCTCATGTCCTTGGTAGCGACGCTCTATCCAGCCTGGCGTGCGGCCCGCACAGATCCTGCGGAAGCGTTGCGCTATGAGTGAGGGAGCGCCGGTTCTTCAGGCAGAAGGGTTGGCCAAGACCTTCCGCCAGGGCCCGCAGGTGGTCGAGGTTCTACGTCGGGTCGATATGACGGTCCACGCCGGCGAACGGGTGGCGGTTGTAGGCGCGTCCGGCTCAGGCAAGAGCACGCTCTTGCATTGTTTGGGTGCCCTGGAGCGGCCATCCGCCGGGATCGTGTACTGGGCAGGTCGGGACGCCGCCTCCCTGTCGGAGGGCGAGCGGGGCATGCGACGCAATCGCAGCTTGGGTTTCGTCTACCAGTTCCACCACCTGCTGCCGGAATTCAGTGCCTTGGAGAACGTGGCCATGCCCTTGCTGATAGGGGGTGCGGTACCCGCCCGGGCGCTAGAGCGGGCCGCAGAGATCCTGGAGCGGGTGGGTCTCGGCAATCGCGGCGCACACAGACCCTCGGAGCTTTCCGGCGGCGAGCGCCAGCGGGCTGCGATCGCTCGTGCATTGGTGACGCGGCCGGCCTGTGTGCTCGCGGACGAGCCCACGGGAAATCTGGACAGACACACCGCCGAGCGAGTTTATGCGCTGATGCTGGAGCTCAACGACGAAATCGGGACCAGCTTCGTGATAGTTACCCACGACACCGCTCTGACCGGGCGCATGGATCAGGTGTGGCTTTTGGACGACGGAGTGTTGACCCCGGAGGTTGCGGCCCGGTAGCGTGCTCGGCGCATGCGGATCTGGCGTGCCAGGTTCCAACGCCAGACCGCCTGAACCGAGAGGTAGCCCAGCGCCGAGCAGACGATTCCGCAGACCAGACACCCGACCGTCATAGGGGCAAGGAGGTTCAGCCAGTTGTGCCATTCGAGCCAATACTCCAGAGCAAAAGTCTGAGCCGGGGTACTTAGAATCCAAGATCCCACCAGGTACGCGAAGTAGTACATGGGCGGTATGGTGACCGGGTTGGTTATCCAGACCAGGGCGACGGAGATGGGTAAATTGACGCGAAAGGCGATAGCCCCTCCGGCGGCAATCAGCATTTGCCCCAGGGGCGGCAGATACATGACGAACATGCCGACGGCAACGGCGCCGGAAGCGGAACGTCGGTTGAGGTGCCACAGGTTGGGGTCTTGCAGCAGCTTACCGAAAACGCGCAGGTGCTTGTGCTCTCGGATCTCCGCCCGATTCGGTGTGATCCGCTTCAGCCATTGCTTCACGCAGCTCCCCCGAGGCTTGTCATTCGACTCTCAGGCTTGTCATGCACGCCCCTTTCGGGTCGCCTGGAGTCGATCGATTCTCGTTGTGTTTCGGGACCTTTCCAGTATTCACGGTTCCGCGGTCGAGCAACTGTAGATCGCGCAAACTTCTGGGCAGGATAAGGAGTTGGGACTCGTTTTTATACATCTTTTTTTCGTCACAAAGTATATGCGAAGAATGTGACGTACGACCGATCGTCTCAGGGATCTTTTTGGTGAACGTGATTGGGAAAGCACATGGAATTGGCTGAGTCGAAGCGCTGGTGGCACGAGCTTCGAAAATTCCCCGCGGATACGGGCATGGTAGCGAACAGCCTGGGTTTTGTCTTGGGCATCGGTGTCCTGTTTCTCTTGCCGTCGCTTCCGTCGTTATGGCCGATTTTTCTGCTCGCACTTGTGCAAGCGGCCCTCGCTTGGCGCCTTCCGCTGCTGAGGCCGCTCGCGTACTTCGGGTTCGGGTTGCTCTGGGCCTGGGTCCATGTCTGTGCGGTTCTCTGCGAACCCTTTCCGGATCAGTTTTTGCGCCAGGATCTGGAGCTGACCGGTAGGATTGCCAGTCTACCGGGAGAAGCCGAGGGAGGTGTGCGTTTTCTCTTTCGGGTCGAGCACGCGCATTCGGACGGACGAGACATCGGCTTTCATGGGCTAGTACGTCTGAGCTGGTACCTGGATGCACCGGTTCTCAGCGTTGGCGAGCGCTGGCGCTTGACCACTCGCCTCAAACCGCCTCACGGCTTTGCCAATCCGGGCGGATTCGACTACGAACGCTGGCTTTTCCAACAGGGGGTCAAGGCCACGGGGTACGTCCGAAAAGCGGATCGGAATCAACGATTGGATACCGGGCCAGGTACCTTCGTTATCGACCGTTGGCGCCAGGGGCTGCGCGAGCGGATCGGGGAAATGCTCGGGGGCTCTGTCGGGGAAGCCCTGACGCGCGCTCTGGTTCTGGGGGACCGCTCCGGACTGGGACCGGAGCAATGGGAGGTCTTGACCCGCACCGGCACCAATCATCTCATCGCCATCTCCGGGTTGCACGTGGGCTTGGTGGCTGCTTTCCTGTTTTTCTTCTCGCGCCGGGTGTGGTCCCACAGCGGTCGCCTGACCCAGATGATCGCAGCCCCACGTGCCGGCGCCATCGCCGCTTTGGCTGGTGCGGTTGCCTATAGCGCTCTGGCCGGTTTTGCCGTCTCCACCCAGCGAGCGCTCGTCATGTTGGCCGTTGTCCTGGGCGCTGTCGTTCTCTCGCGCACCCTACGACCCGCGGGCGGGATCCTTCTGGCCCTGGTCGGTGTGCTGATTCTGGACCCGAAGGCCGTTCTTTCTTTCGGCTTCTGGCTTTCCTTCGGTGCCGTCGCCCTCCTGCTGTACGCACTCGGGCAGCGGCTTGCGGTAGGCGGGTTCTGGAACAAATGGGGGAGGGCACAGTGGGCCGTCGCTCTGGGCTTGTTGCCGCTGCTGTTGCTCCTATTCGGCCGTGCCTCGCTGATCGCGCCGGTCGTAAACCTTATCGCGGTTCCTTTGTTCAGCCTGGTGGTGCTGCCCGTTGTCCTGGCGGCAACTCTCCTGAGCATGACATCGGGGCTGGAGCTGCCGTTGACCCTGACGTCATGGATGCTGGAAGAGGGGTATAGGCTGTTGGAATCGCTCTCCGAGTGGACCTGGGCGGCGGCGAGCCTGTCCCGGCGACCGAACTGGGCCTGGGTCGCTGCCTTTTCCGCGGTCCTTCTACTGCTTGCCCCACGAGGGTTGCCGGGACGTTGGCTCGGGCTGGTGTTTCTATTGCCTTTGGTACTGGTACGCACGCCTGCACCAGGTATTGGTGAAGCCGAGTTTACGCTGCTGGACGTGGGGCAAGGTCTTGCTGCGGTGGTCCAGACCAGAGGCCATGCGCTGGTCTATGATACGGGTCCCCGGTTCCCCAGCGGCTTCAACACCGGGGCTGCGGTCTTGCTCCCTTTTCTTCGGCATGAGGGCATCGGTCACATAGACACCCTGGTCATCAGTCACGGTGATCGGGATCACGCCGGTGGATATTCGGGTCTGAACGGCAAAATCGCAATCGGGCGTATCATCGGCGGCGAGCCTCGGGAGATAACCGGCACGAATGCGGGCTCTTGCGTCGCTGGGGACGCATGGATCTGGGATGCTGTGAATTTCGAGCTCCTGTACCCGGCGGCAGCCGGACTCGAGGGCAACGACAGCTCCTGTGTTCTACGCGTGAGCACGTCGGGAGACGAAGCCAGCGTTCTGCTCACCGGGGACATAGGCACAGGTGCCGAGGGTGCGTTGGTGGCGGAATGGGGCGAGCGCCTGGAAAGCACAGTCCTGGTAGCGGGCCATCATGGCAGCGATCGTTCCACCGGCGTCGACTTCCTGGAGGCCGTCGCGCCGCGTTTCGTTCTCTATGCCGCGGGTTTCGCGAACCGCTTCGGTTTCCCTGCCACGGCGGTGCGCGAGCGCGTAGCCGTGCGGGGTGCGGCTCAGATAGACACGGCGAGCGCGGGTGCCACTGCCTTTCGGCTCGGGACTACTGGCATCAAAGGGCCGCGGATGTACCGCAAGGAACGAGCGCGCCTGTGGACCCATCGCGAACAAGGTGCGGGCGAACGCGCTCCATGAAGAGACCGCATCGGCATCCAGGGTCTACTCGACCTGCTCGACCAGATCCTCTCCATTGCCGCATAGTGATCTGTCAGGCGCAGCAGAATATGGCAGAGATCCGAAGGTGGTTCTGCCAATCGTCGTTGCATTTTAGCCTGAGTCCTGGTTCGAGTATGATGACGCAGTGAGTAGAGGAACGGCCGCATGGACGACGTTCGGGAGCCTTTCCCGGCGAAGTGCCGTCGCCTCCGTACCTCGGATTGTGAGAAATTCCTACTGCCGGAGGTCATTCCCTGGTGCTGGAGTTGATGAAAGCCGGCGGCTGGCTCATGCTGCCCATCATTGTTTGTTCGGTCATTGCCATGGCCATCGTTTTAGAGCGGCTTTGGACCCTGCGCCGCCGAAGGATCATGCCCGATCAACTGGTCACCAGGATCTGGAACTGGCACCGTCAAAAGCAGCTCACAGCCGAGCGCATTGCCGAGGTGCGCAGCGGATCCCCCTTGGGACGCATCCTGAGTGCGGGGTTGGTCAACCGGGAGCACCCCAGAGACGTGATGAAGGAGGCGATCCACGACACCGGCCGCCAGGTCGTGGCGGACATGGAGCGCTATCTCGATACCTTGGGCACAATCGCCTCGGTGACGCCCTTGCTGGGGCTGCTGGGGACCGTTATCGGCATGATTGATGTGTTCAGTGTCATCATGGATGCCGGCGTGGGCAACCCCGGGGTCCTCGCGGGTGGCATCTCCAAGGCATTGATCACAACGGCCGCCGGTCTCTCGGTTGCCATACCGACCCTGATGTTCCACCGTTACTTCAACAGCAAGGTCGACAAGCTCACCATCGGGATGGAGGAGCAGGCCCTCAAGCTGGTCGAGGTCATAAAGGGCGAACGCGAGAGCGCCGAGGACGGCCCACGATGAACCTGCGCCCGAACCGCTCCGAGCCACCCGACATCAATCTGACGCCCTTGATAGACGTCGTATTTCTACTGCTCATCTTCTTTATGGTGTCTACGACCTTCAGGGAAGATGCCCGCATCAAGGTCCAACTGCCGGAGGCCCAGGGTGAGGAGGTTCCGGCGGAAGAGCCTCGGGTTTTGGTGATTACGATCGACGGTGCAGGGACCTTCTACGTCAACGATCGGTTGGTCGTGGATCGCAAGCTGGATACCTTGAAGAAGGCGATTGCGGGTGCGGCCGGCGAGGATCGAGAAGTACCAGTGGTCATCAAGGCCGATGCCAAGACCCCGCACCAGGCGGTCATGACGGCCATGGATGCAGCCAGTCAGCTGGGTCTGTTGCGCTTCGCGTTTGCCGCGACCCGGCCCGACGATTCTCAATGAGCGAGGCGGACGGTGCCATCTCCGGCCCTGCCCGGCTCGTCTATCGACGGTTGCTCGGTTATGCCAAGCCGTACTGGCGGCCGTTCTCCGTCTCCATTCTGGGGATGCTGATCTACGCGGCTACGGAGCCTCTCTTCGCCGCCATGATGCAACCCTTGTTGGACGGCAGCTTTGTCGACCGTGACATCAACGTGGTGCGAGCCATGCCGTTGGTGCTGGTGGTTCTGTTCGTCGTTCGTGGAATCGCCGGGTTCGTGAACACCTACTTTCTCAAATGGGTCGGGAGGCGGGTGGTAGCGGATCTGCGCCAGGACATGTTCGAGCACCTGATGCGTGCCCCGACCCGTTACTACGATAACCACAGCTCCGGCCAGATCCTATCCAAATTCACCTACAACGTCGAGAACGTCGCCAGCGCAACGACTTCGGCCCTGACCACCGTCGTGCGCGACGGCTTCACCGTCATCGGCCTGATGGCGTATATGCTTTACATCAATGCGTCTTTGGCGGCGATTTTCCTGCTGATCGGGCCTGTCATGGCGGGGGCGGTAAAATTCGCCACCAAGCGTTTTCGACGTCACAGCCAAAGAATCCAAGATCGTGTGGGTGAGCTTACCCACGCGGCCCAGGAGGTCATAGACGCCCACCGGGTGGTCAAGGCCTTCGGCGGACAGGCCCAGGAAAGCGCCCGCTTCCGCCACGTCAACGAGAAAACCCGCTCGCTGCAGATGAAGATGATTGCTACCGAGGCGGCCAGCGTCCCTTTGGTTCAACTCATCTCGGCATTGGCTATTGCCGTCATCGTCTACTTGTCCACGATGCAGGGACTGCGGGAAGACATCTCGATCGGCACCTTCATGTCTTTCGTCGTGGCCATGGGGCTACTCTTGCCACCGGTCAAGCGCCTTACGTCGGTCAACGCCCATCTGCAGCGGGGCATCATCGCTGCCGAGAGTCTTTTCGAGCTGTTGGACACGGAGACCGAAAAAGACACGGGCGTCCACACCATGGATCGTGCCTCGGGGAAGGTGGAGTATCGGCTTGTGGGTCATGTCTACGACCCTGAAAAGGGACCCGTCCTCGAAGACGTGAGCCTCAGCATCGCGCCGGGGGAGGCGGTCGCTTTCGTGGGCCGTTCCGGCAGCGGCAAAACGACCCTGGTCAGCCTGCTGCCGCGCTTCTACGATGCGACCTGCGGTCAGATCCTCGTCGATGGCGTCGAGATTCGGGAGCTGACTCTAAAGAGTCTGCGTGACCAGATCTCCCTGGTAACACAGGACGTGGTTTTGTTCAATGACTCGGTAGCGAACAATATCGCTTACGGCCGCCGGGGCGAGGTGGATTCCAAGGAAATCGAGCAAGTGGCCGAGGCGGCTCATGCGCTGGAGTTCATTCGCACGCTTCCCCGCGGCTTCGAGACCCTGATCGGCGACAGGGGCGTGTTGCTTTCCGGCGGACAGCGCCAGCGTCTTGCCATCGCGCGGGCCATGCTCAAGGATGCTCCGATTCTGATTCTCGACGAGGCCACATCGGCCCTGGACACCGAGGCAGAGCGCCACATTCAGGCGGCCCTCCAGGAGTTGATGCAACATCGCACGACGCTGGTCATCGCTCACCGGCTCTCCACGATCGAGAACGCGGATCGGATTGTCGTACTCGACGGGGGTCGTATTGTCGAAGAGGGCAGGCACGCGGACCTTATCGCTCAGCAAGGTTATTACGCTCGGCTGCATAGGTTGCAGTTCCACTCCGGTCTGGCGGCCGCCTGAGCGCATCCTGCGTTTCGTGATCGTCCTGCGCTTGGAGGTACTTGAAAGATGGACTCGCCGTTGCGTGGACAGGTCGGAGACTTGTTGAGCCGTCTGTCCGAATCGGTTTGGTACGGTGGCCATCCGCTCTCCCATTTGCTGTTGCCGCTGAGCTGGCTCTATTGTGCTGCCGTACGGGTCCGGCGTCTGGCCTACGGTCGAGGTTGGCTGCAAAGGCATGAGCTTGCGGTTCCAGTGATCCTCGTGGGCAATCTCACCGTTGGCGGTACCGGCAAGACCCCCCTGGTGCTGTGGCTGACCGACTTCCTGCGTCGCCAGGGCTTCCGACCCGGCATCATTACCCGGGGATATGGTGGCAGCGGGTCACAATGGCCCTGCTCGGTGAGGGCCGATAGCGACCCCTTCGAGGTCGGCGACGAACCGGTCCTGCTGGCGCGGCGCAGTCGTTGTCCCGTGGTCGCGGGGCCCGACCGAGTGCGCGCCGGCAAGCGGCTTCTGGCCAACTTCGAATGCGATATGATTGTCAGTGACGATGGACTCCAGCACTATCGTCTGAGGCGGGACCTGGAGATTCTGGTCGTGGAGGCGTCCCGAGGATTCGGTAACGGGCGCTGTCTCCCCGCCGGTCCGCTACGTGAACCAGAGGGACGGCGGCGTACGGTGGATCTGACAGTCTGCAATGGCGGCTCCTGTCGAGGCGGGCAGCTTATGCATCTGATTCCGGGCCGCCTGGTCAATCTCCGTGACCCGGGGATTACGCGAGCGTTGGCGGCGCTGCGCCGACAACGGGTTACAGCGGTTGCCGGAATCGGCAATCCGGACCGGTTCTTCGAGTTGCTGCGTAGCGAGGGATTGCATGTACACGAGCGGCCCTATCCGGATCATTACCCATTCAGCCGGGAGGACGTGGCGTCTTGGCCACCGGGGCCGGTGATTATGACGGAAAAGGACGCGGTAAAATGCGCCCCGCTCGCGCGCGCGGATTTCTGGTATCTGCCCGTGGAGGCGCGGCTCGAAACCGGGTTCGACGGGTTACTGTTGGAAAAACTGAAGGGCATTGGCAATGGATAAGAAACTTCTGGACATCCTTCGATGTCCCGTGTGCAAAGGCGTTCTGTACTACGACAAGGCAGCCGCTGAGCTCATTTGCCGGGGCGACCGCCTGGCCTTTCCGATCAAGGACGACATTCCCGTGATGCTGGAGGAGGAAGCACGGGAATTGGACGCGGATGAAGAGGTTCCCGAGACCGGATAACCACCTCTATGGCCGGAGTCGATTTCAAGGTTGTAATTCCGGCGCGCTTTGGTTCCAGCCGTCTTCCCGGCAAACCCTTGTTGGAGATTGCCGGCAAGCCGCTGATCCGGCACGTCTACGAACGTGCGCTGGCGAGCGCCGCAATCGACGTCGTAGTCGCCACGGACGACGCGCGCATTGCGGATGCCTGCCGCGCATTCGGCGCCGATGTCGCGCTGACCCGGTCCGATCATCAAAGCGGCACCGACCGCATCGCCGAGGTTGCCGAGATGCGCGGCTGGGCGCCGGATTGCATCTTGGTAAACCTGCAGGGAGACGAGCCGTGCATGTCATCGGTCCTCATCGATCAGTTGGCACGTGACCTGTCGGACCACAGCTCCATCGGCATGGCGACCCTGGCCTATCCGATCCGTGATCCCGATACCCTGTTCGATCCCCATGTGGTCAAAGTAGTTACCGATGGCGATGGCTATGCGCTTTATTTCTCGCGCGCGCCCATTCCCTGGCATCGAGATGAATTTGTCGGAGGGCGCAAGCCCTTGCCGCAGGGCGTACGATTCCTGCGCCACATAGGCCTGTACGCGTATCGAGTGGCCTTTCTCGCCCGATTCGTCGAATGGCAACCCGCGCCTCTGGAGCTGGCAGAATCCCTGGAGCAGCTGCGGGTTCTCTGGTATGGCGAATCGATCCATGTAGTTCAGGCTATGGAGGAGCCGGGTCCCGGGGTCGATACGGCGTCGGACATTCAGCGGGTGGTCGGATTCTTCGGGCTGGCGGGCGACTGACCCAGGAGACGATGTGTCGGCGCTGTGCCCGCGAAGTCCTCACGGGTTGGACCGGATGGCGTCGGACGCGTTTCTCTCGGCCTGGACGTGCAGAGAGGCGAAGAGGTCCATCAACTCTTCGGAAAACTTGGTCCGATCGTCATCGAAGATCGGAATTTGCAGCATCTCGTTCGAACGGTGAGCCGCCCGACCATATTGATCACTCTGAATCGGCGGCAGGTGCTCTCGCGCCTCCAGGATCAACGCGTGCTCGTCTGAAAGAACGTCCACTACCAGACATTTTTTGCCGACGTAGTCGCAGTTGCGCCCGATCAGCTTGCGGAGACGCTGGAGTAGTAGCCGGTCAACTCGATCGTCTGCGGGCTCGTCATCGTTGTCGGATGGTTTCATGATTGAGATAGTGGAGACGGCTGGCCGAAATACCAGTTCCTTGCTATACGCTGCAGCCTGTATACATTAGTATTAACCCCCTCAATTCACGGGCGCCCATAACCGGGTACGGAGGACGTATGACGAGATTTCACGTGAAGTCGGCAGCCGCACTCGTTGTGATCGGATTGGCCGTTGGGTCCGCGAGTAAGGCCGGGGGGTTCGGTGGCGGGTCCTCCGGTCCGGGTGGGCCAGGATATGACTCCCCCCGCTATGGTTCCGGATGGCCGGGCGGCAGTGGTTTTGGCTCTGGCCCCGGCCGGAGCAGATTTGGCGGACCACCGTCGATGGCACCCCCACAGGAGGCAACAGCGCCGGACGCACCAAGGAACGCAAATACCCAATCGGCAGCGCCCTCCGCTGCACCTAGTGCAGGTATGTCTCCCGCCTATGGTGGACCTTCGGGCGGCGGTTACGGCGGACGTCCGAGTCGCGGTTATGGCGGTCCTTCGGGCGGCGGCTTTGGCGGGCCTCCGAGCGGTAGCTATGGTGGACCATCCGGTGGCGGCTTCGGTACGGGTCCGAGGGGAACCGGTTATGGTGCTCCAGCTCCCGCTGTAGCTCCTCAGGACGCAAAGGCGCCCGAGGCGGCGCCGAGCAGTGCAACCATGCCACCTTCCCCGGGCGTGATGCCAGGCTACGGCGGTTATCCGAGCGGCGGCTATGGCGGATTTCCCGGCAGTGCTTACGGGCCGGGCGGCTATGGCCCTGGCGGCTATGGCCCCGGTGGTTACGGACCCGGCAGCTATGGCCCCGGTGGTTACGGACCGGGCGGCTATGGACCGGGTGGTCACGGCCCCGGTGCTTACGGACCCGGCAGCTATGGCCCTGGCGGCTACGGACCCGGCGGCTATGGCCCCGAAGGCTCGGGCGACAAGGGTGGCTTCAACCCGATGAACATGATGAAGGACATGCAGAATCCCATGAACATGATGGGAGGAGACAAGCGCTGACTGTAAAATGACGAGGTGTAACAAGGGCTTGGGCGGTGGCGCCCTGGCTCTTTTTTTAGGTGTCAGGTAACCTCGGGGCTACGGTGCCGGTGTCATCCGGAACCGAAGTGGGCCGATTAGCCGTGTGTCGCGAGCCGATTGGTGCTGAAGGGCCCGTCGATAGCTGAGTCCGAGCGGCGGTGCAGCGCGAGGCCGCCCGCGAAAGCGATCAGCAACGCTCCTGCCAGGAAAAAAAGATCAAGAAGCTCGTCCCAGAATAGGTAACCATAGGCCGCTCCAAAGATAACCGAGAAGTACGTGAAGGGGGCGACGCGCGCCGTTGTTGCGGTTGCATAACCGCGGGTGAGCAAAATCTGCCCCAAGGTGCCGAACAGCCCTACCGTGAAAACCATCGCCCATTGCTCGATGGTGGGTGCCCGCCACGCCCAAACCAGCGGCACGGACGAGAAGAGGGTTCCGAACATGGCAAAGAAGAACACAACGCGTGCTGTTGGCTCGCTGCGGGTCAGGCGCCGTACAGTGACCTTGGCGAGCGCAGCGAATGCACCGCCCGCAAGACCGATCAGTGCCACCCAGGTAAACTCGCCGCCAGGGCGCAGCACCAGGATCACCCCAAAAAAACCTATTGGGACGGCGAGGACGGCGTAACGCGAGGGGCGCTCACTTAGCCATAACCAAGCGATAACCGGCATGAAGATGGGTGCGGTCATCTTCAGGAGCATGCCATCGGCGAGAGCGAGGCGCCCAAGTGCGAAGAAAAAGCAGTACATCGCGGAAACGCCCATCAGGGCGCGCAAGAGGTGAAGATGCGGCACATCGCTGCGAAGATTTTCGATGCCGCCCTTGAGCAGGAAAGGGAGTATCAAGAAGGTTCCGACCAGGTTGCGCAAGAAGACCAGAACTTCGGTGGGCACCCCACTGAAGGCGGCGGCCTTGACTGTCGCACCCATGCTCGCGAACATGAGCTCGGAGGCTATGATGAAAAGAGCCCCTTTGATGAGTTGGTTATCCGCGCTGAAGGGTATATCGGTTCGATAAGAAAGACGCTCGGCGCAATGGTGTCCCACAAATTTTTGCTCTAATTTCCGTCCCAAAACACCCTTTTTTGCGGCGCGCATGCGCCAAAAAAAGCGATTACCGTAAGGTCCTCCTCGACGTCGAAGAAGGTGTGATCGCAGGCCGCATGCACGTACATGAGGGTCCCCTTTTCGACGGCCTGGTCTTCTCCCTCCACCCGTAATCGCCCGCGCCCGTCGAGAACCAGGTAAAGCTCGTCTTCTACATGGGCGCTTTCCATCTCCTTGGATCCGGCGGGTATGTGATAAACGGAACAGCTCAGGGACGGAGTCCGCAAGAACTCGTGAAATCGGACGCTTCCGGGCTCGACCTTGGCCAGCAGATCCGAAAGCTTGAACAGAAGCCAGTTGTTTTCGTTCATCTTTGCTCTAATCGGATGGATTTATCATTGGTCAGCTAACGCAAGTGCGAGGCGGAAATCTTGCAGAAAGAACAGAAGGTAGCCACAGGGACCTTCCGCGCCATGGTTTTGCGTTTCGAAGGAACCGCGGGCGCTTTCGCCTGTCGAGATCTATCAGTGGCTGGGCTCAGCGCCATAAACTTTGCGCGCTCGGGCCTCGAATGCCTCGACCATGAGGTGCGCTGTCTCGAGGAGCATCACGTCCATGACCCGGCCCATCATTGAGGAACGCGTGTCGCAACTCAGCTCGAAATCGACCTGGCAACGAGTCGCCGCTGCCGATTCAAGATGCCATGAGATGCGGAAATCCTCAAAGATACCTTCGTCGGAGGTAACCTCGATGTTCGTCGGCCGGTTCAGCTGCGTGCGCGAGCGGAATCTCAGGCTCATCCATAGCCCGACGCCCACTTGCTGGTCCGTGAAATAGACATCCCCCTCGCGCTGGTAGATGTGCGCGACACGCCACAGGGGTAGGAACTCCGGATAGCTCTCTACGTCCGCGACAAGGTCGAAGAACTGCTCACAGCTGCAAGGTACAACGCGACTTTCTCGATGGACAGACACATGCTTTCCGAACGGGTTAGGCGTAACGCTCTTTATACACCGAGTCTTCCAGCCGCTTTGAAGTATGGAAGCAAAAAAGCGGCTCAGAGCATACTCGTCGGTTGCGCGTCTTCAAGGCGCGGAAACGGAGGCTAAGCCTGACTCCGTACTCCTTATTCCGAATCCTGCACCTGGTCCAATATAACGAGCAAGGTGGGTTACTGGTTTCGAGATAAACTCGAAAGAACGCTTGTATGATGCTCCGATTCTGAAGGGTCCCTGGGGTCAGTTGTCCTTCGCACCTTGGTCGATCCAGGCCTTCACACGCTCGATCTCGGCCTGTTTGGGCGCTTTGCCTTCGTCGTGCGGCATGCGTAACGACGGATCCGCCCGTCCCTCCACGAGCATCACAAGTACGCTGGTAAAGCTGTCCCCGGGCTTAATGACGGGTCCGTGAGCGGTTCCCTTCATGAGACTCTCGTAATCGTCCATGCGAAGGCCGCTGGCCTCGCTTCCCTCACCACCTTCACCATGACAGCGCATGCAGTAGTTGTCGAGGAAGGGTCTCACGTCCGCACTGTAGCTGGCGGGTTGCTCACCGCAGCCAAGCAAGGCCAAGGTCGGGGAGAGCAGAACAAGGGTACGCGCAATCTTCTTCATCTCGTTGACTCGCAAAATCGGTTCGCATGGTCTTCCTTTCAGCAGTTTCGACCACTGAGCCCGTCATGTCAACGAGGGTTTGAGTTGGCCCCTGTGCTCGATGTCTTCCCTCTTACGTGAGCGACTTGCGAAAGAAACACGGCATTCCCCAGCGGCCGGAAAAGGAGGCTACCACCTGATTTTTCGCTCCTGGACCTTGGCAAGAATCGTTCGAGCTGTTAGCTTGTTAACCAACAAGATTACTCGGGAATTTTCTACATCACGAATCCGGAAGTGTGGCTGCTGAATCCATGAACGAAGAGTCGATCTGCCAGCTTGTGCAGGCAGTACAAAGAAACTGCGACATTTCGGACGCGCGGCATGGAGCCGATTACTCGCTGTGCGTCTACCTGATGAAGATGCGGGAATATTTCCGGTGGGAAATGAAGCTCCCCTTTGGCGCAACGCTGGAAAAGGATCAGGTGGGAAGTTGGCTGCAGGCGCGGGAGAAAATGTGGGAGGAGCTCGAGCAAGCGGAGCTGGCAACCATAGAAATCGAAGGTCGCTGCTTCAACCCCTTCGATGCGGATAGGATCAACGCTCGGCTCGAGCCCCATGGCCTGGTCTACAGCGGGGGGCTTGGCAACAAGGCCAAGCCCCATTTCGTCCTCGGTGATCTGGAACGGCACACGCAAGCGGGCGGCTATGACATCTTCGTGGTGGCAAGCGAGCACGCACGCGATCTTACCGCTCCGCCCGCCATGACACTCGATCACAAGATTTTTCTGCGTCGCGAATCGTTGCGCCGTATGCTGTGGGAGCAGCTGGAGAGTTGGCGGTGGAGCCGGGCCGACAACGCCCTCGGGCGCGCTTTCGCCTGCTACGATTTCGAGCATTCCCTCTCCAGTTCCCTCGACGCCATGACGGATCGGGAGATCGATGCCGTCCTGTTGCACGAAGAGGGGGAGTACGAGGCCGGTGTCCGACTTGGGGGGCAATGGGAGCTGATGCTTTTGGATCTCGCTCATACGCCGGTGGAGCTCATGGCCCGCGCTGTTCGTGATCATCTCGCGGACTGTCTGGTCACATTGCCGACTCTGGCAACCGAGGGACGGGATGCGTCAATTCACTTTTTCCTCGGCAACCTATCGAACATGCGCAAGGAGATTTTCCCGGGTCTCGATGAGGCTTATCGGCAGTGGCATGAAAGCGGCGACACCGAGCCTCTGTCTGCGATTGCCGGCGCGGGTCGTGCTCACTGGGAGCGCCTTGCCTACTCCATGATGGATTTGCACCGGGAAGCGGGTAAACACGCGGTACAGTGCATCGGTGACCTTGTCGCTGAGAGCTTTTTGTGAGCCGCGTTACCGGATTTGCCCGTAGCGAGAGTTTCGGATCGCCGACAAGATTCCGGCGCGCCGGTTTGGCACCAGAACCTTGTTCCAGGTCGGTATTGCGTGGGTCCAAAACTCTGCAACGCCCGCAGGTTCTTCCGGGAAAGGTTCCTGTCCAAGGAAGCTCCAGGCCCGGAGCAGTGCGGAAAGCGGCTTGGTCGGATCGACCGGTGCGGCGGCGTGAGACTTGCTCAACTTGCGCCCGGTGTCGTCAGTCACGACCGGCAGATGCGCATAGGTGGGAACAGGGAGTTGGAGGGCGCGTAGCAGAAAAACCTGACGTGGTGTCGACGACAATAGGTCGGCCCCGCGGACAACTCGAGATATTCCTTGAAATCCGTCATCCACCACAACGGCAAGTTGATAGGCGTGGATCCCGTCTGCGCGCCGCAGAACGAAGTCGCCCACGTCGCGCTCGAGGTTTTGACGTAGCTCCCCCTGAATTCGATCGCGGACCAAAATA
>JAJDOL010000199.1 GCA_022340195.1 Chromatiaceae bacterium | reverse complement strand
TGCGGAAGTTCTCCCGGATGCGGTCAAAGACCACGATGGTGTCGTTCAGGGAGTAGCCGATGACCGCCAGTACGGCTGCCAGAACCGGCAGGTCGAAGGGTATCTGGAACAGGGAGAACAGGCCGACGGTTATAATCACATCGTGAATCAGGGCGATGACGGAACCTACTGCGAACCGGTATTCGAAGCGAAGTGCCACGTAAACCAGGATACCCAGGATGGCGTAAAGCATCGCGAGCCCGCCGTCCTCAGCGAGCTCATCGCCCACCTGAGGACCCACGAATTCCACCCTCCGCAGCTCGACGGGACCTTCGGCCGCAGCGCTCAGCGAACGGAAGACACGGTCGCTGAGGTCCGCTCCAACCTCTTTCCCCTCCTCCGGTGCAATGCGGATCAGCACATCCCGTGACGTTCCGAAGTGCTGCACAGTGGCATCCGGAAACCCACCGGCCTCCAAACCCGCGCGCACGGCTTGAAGCTCCACCGCTTTCTCGTAGCCCACCTCGATAAGGCTGCCGCCCGTGAAGTCGAGACCAAAATTGAGCCCCCGCGAGGCAAGGGAAACGACCGAAATCAGGATGAGCACGCCGGAGAAGGCGATTGCCTCCCGACGCCGACCCATATAGTCGATCTTCAGATTCTTGAACAGTTGCAGCTGCATCCAATGGCCTCCTTTCAAATGGCCAACGCGCTCACGCGCCGTCCACCATAGATCAGGTTGATCAGGGCGCGACTGCCCAGGATTGCGGTGAACATAGAGGTGACGATGCCAATAAACAGGGTCACCGCGAAGCCCTTTATAGGTCCGGTACCGAAGCTGAACAGCACGACGGCGGCGATCAAGGTGGTAATGTTGGCATCCACGATGGTGGACAGCGCCTTCTGGTAACCCGTATTGATACTCGCCTGGGGCGAGTTGCCGTTACGGATCTCCTCGCGGATGCGCTCGAAAATCAGGACGTTCGCGTCAACCGCCATACCAACCGTCAGCACAATTCCGGCTATTCCCGGCAGGGTCAGGGTGGCCTGCAGCAGGGAGAGAACCGCGACGATCAAAACCAGATTGAAGAAGAGCACGACGTCCGCGACCAAGCCGAACACCCGGTAGTAACCGGCCATGAAGAGCACCACTAGAACGAAGCCGATGACCACAGACAAAAAGCCCTGATCGATGTTGTCCTGACCGAGACTCGGGCCTATGGTGCGCTCCTCGACAATTTCGATCGGGGCAGCCAAGGCACCGGCACGCAGCAACAGGGCCAGGTTGTGCGCCTCGTTGGAGCTGTCCAAACCGGTGGTCTGAAAACGGCGGCCGAAGGGCTCCAGGATATTGGCAACACTGATCACCTCCTCCGTGCGGACCTTTTCCTTAACCGCTTCCCCTTTCACCATGCGAGTAACCGTGCGGTTTTCGATGAAAACAACCGCCATGGGCTTGCCGACATTCTCGGTGGTCACGTTACGCATGCGGCGGGCGCCCTGGCCGTCCAGACTAACGAAGACCGCCGGTTGGCCAGAGCGTTGATCGAAGCCGGCGGAGGCATCCGTGATCTGGTCGCCGGTGACGATCACTCGCCGCAGCAAAAGGACGGGTCGCCCGTTCCGGTCCTTGTAAAGCTTGCTGCTTACAGGCACGCGGCCGTCCACCGCATCCTGGACACTGTGCTCGGTATCCACCAGTCGATACTCCAGCGTTGCGGTCGCACCCAGTATCTCCTTGAGCCGACCCGGGTCCTGGGCCCCCGGAAGCTGGACCAGGATACGCCGATCGCCTTGCTGCTGGATAATAGGCTCGGCCACACCCAGGGCGTTTACGCGGTTGCGCAAGGTCGTTATGTTCTGCTGCAGAGCGAATTTCTCCACTGCCGCCTGGTCCGTCGGACTCATGGACCCGTAGACGAAGAAGGCGCTACCGTCATCACCCTTCTCCAGGATCAGATCGCGAAACTCCTTCGCGATCAGCTTCTCCGCTTTGTCTCTGGTCTCGGCGTCGCGGAACTTGACCATAACCCGCCCCCGATCCCGGGTAACGGTCAGATAGCGTACTTTCTCGCTGCGCAACAGGGTCCGTATGTCGCCGGTGTACCGCTCCAGGGCCTGATCCACCGCCGCATCCATATCCACGTCGATCAGCACATGAATGCCGCCGCGCAGATCCAGTCCGAGGAACATCGGCTGAATGCCCAGGACGCGGAGAAATCCGGGCAGGTCAGGTGATAAAGTCAGAGCGCTGTTGTAGCGGTCCGAAAGGGTCCCGGCAATCGCTTCCTGCCCCCGAAGTTGGTCACCGGAGGTCGCGAAACGAACCAGCAGCTTGCCGCCCCCGAGCATTTCAATGGCCTTGTGCTCGACCCCTGCATTCTCCAAGGCAGCCTTGATCTCACCCACGGTGGCGTCGGTCACCTGAGCACCGCGGGCAGCGGTTACCTCGATGGAGGGATTCTGGGGAAAGAGGTTCGGCAACGCATAGAGAATGCCGACCAGTATCACGGCGACGATCAGTAGATTTTTCCACAAGGGATATCGGTTCATGGAAACTCCATCGCACATCCATTCCTGTAATCGGGTTCCGTGCTCTCGATCGAGAGACGGAATCGGTCAGTTTCGACCGGAATGAGGAGTCGCTAGGCCGCGAGTCAAGACCCGAAACTTACGCGCCGGGCGTCGGGCGAGTCTGCCGCTTCGAAGCGGCTCACAGCTCTTTAATGGAACCCTTCGGCAGCACTGACTCGACCGCTTGGCGGCGAATCTTCACCTCGACACCGTCGGCCACCTCCAGCTTCGCGAAGTTCTCGCCCAAATCCGTGATGCGCCCGACGACACCCCCCATGGTGGCGACTTCATCTCCCTTGCCCAGGGCCTCGACCATCTTCTTGTGCTCCTTTTGACGCTTCACTTGCGGGCGTATCATCAGAAAATACAGGATCACCACCAGACCGATCGGGAACAGCAGGCCCAGAAGCGGATCGCCCTGCGATGCGGCGGCATCCTGGGCCAATGCATCGGAAATGAAAAAGCTCATGTGGAAGTCCTCGAATGCGGCGAGAAACCGGATAGAATCCGGAAAAATTTAGCCCTGTATTATGACACAGACCTCGGTAAGTTGAAGCACGCTTCTCGCCGACCGACCGGAGATCGACCGCTGCTCGTCGCCGTACGCTCACACGGACTCTGCACCTTCACTGCTCATCGTCCCGTTTAAACGCTCCATCCGACACGCCTCGATCCCGCCTGCGGCTCGCCCTGCGTTGACGCCGACGAACCAGCGTGAAGACTGGACCCGAGACGGCGTAAATCGAAAATCCGGCGAAAAGGACAACCGGCGGTTGGAGCAAGACCAATGCGTAACCCAGCATAATTACAACCGCGAAAACAAAGGGAACCCGCCCGCGTAAGTCGACCTCCTTGAAGCTGTGAAAGCGGAAGTTGCTGACCATGAGCAAACCGGCGAAGGTGGTGACGAATGCGGCCAGCCAGCCTACGTCGGGCCCATCGATGCCATGGTCTGCTCCGATCCAGACACCCGCAGCAACGATTGCTGCCCCCGACGGACTGGGTAACCCTTGGAAATAGCGCTTGTCGGCAGCCCCTATCTGGGTGTTGAAGCGGGCCAGGCGCAGAGCGGCGGCGGCGGTGTAGACGAAGGCAGCCAGCCAGCCGACCTTACCGAGTCCACTCAAGGCCCATTCGTAAACGACCAGAGCCGGCGCGACGCCGAATGCGACCATGTCGGAAAGGCTGTCGTACTCGGCACCGAACTCGCTCTGGGTATTGGTCAGTCGGGCAACCCGCCCGTCTAATCCATCCAGCACGAAGCCCGCAAAGATAGCGAGCGCGGCGGCCTCGAAGCGCCCCTGCATGGCCGCAAGCACCGCGTAGAAGCCGGCGAACAGGGCCGCCGTCGTAAAGAGGTTCGGCAGAAGGTAGATCCCGCGACGGATTCTAGGCTTGGGTTCTGGCTCGTCCATTCTCTGGGCCGGTTGGCGGGCGTCGGGGCTGCATTATAGCCCTGTGGAGACTCCCGCAAAGGTCCGATATCCCAATCAGATCTCGGCAACCGGCTTGTCCAAATCTTCCACCTTCTGTTCGAGCAGGCCCCCGCGCCGGATCGAGGCGGAGCGTAACGCCGAGGAAACCCGCCTTCACAGCGGAGTCGGTGCGCGTCTAGAATCATTCGCCGGCGAAGAGAACCTTTGGACATGTCGCAATGCGAACGAGTGATGTCGAGCCCCTCGTCCCGACAGGGATTGGCCGAACCCGAGAGACACGGACTGCAAGCCGAATATCACACCCATGTAGCGCCATTCCGCCGATTCCCGGCGGAATGGCGGCTTACTGTAAGAGGATCCTTGCTCCTGTCATCTATCTGGCGGCAATGATACTGCTTTGTTCGTGCGCACATCCCACCTATCCGCGCATGGACAGCTTCGGTCGCCCCCAACTCGGCTATAGCTACAAAGCTCCCAAGGTACTGGCCAATGGCTGGGCGGTCTCTTCGCTGAGTGAAGAAGGAGTAGATCCGGAAAAAATAAGATCGCTTATCAAAGAGGTCCTGCGTCAAAAGTATAAGAACATTGACGGCATAGTTATCGTCAAGAACGGCAAGCTTATCCTCGAAGAATATTTCTACGGTTTCGATCGCGAAACACCACACGACATCAGATCCGTTACCAAATCCATTAGCTCCATCGTTACAGGCATCGCCATCGATCAAGCCGTATTGGACGGTGTGACCGAGAGACCCTATACCTATTTCAAGTCATATGAGCCACCGCCAGGGTGGGACGCCAGAGTACGAAATGTCACCATAGAAAACATCTTGACCATGACGTCCGGATACGAATGTGACGATTTCCAAACCGGATTCTCTTGTGATATCGGCCTCAAAGACAGTGACGATTGGCTCCGGTACGCGCTCGACCTTCCGATGGCGCATGAGCCTGGTACACGCTGGGCATACAACAGCGCGAGTCCCATGTTGATCGGGGAGATGATTTCAATCAACTCCGGAATGTCGTTCAAGGATTATGCGGCCAAGAACCTGCTGAATCCTTTGAGCATCAAGGAATTTCAATGGCTTTTGTCACCGAATGGAAGAGTCTTTGTCGCCGGGAGCGCCAAGATGCGGCCCGTCGACATGGCAAAAATCGGGTATCTGGCCTTGAATAGGGGGGAATGGAAAAATAGGCAGATCGTTTCCGAAAGGTGGATAGCCGAATCGACGCGAGAGCATAGGTCCGCGCCGCTGCATCCGGCCCTGGCCGGATCTGCCCTCGCGACTAGCGGCTATGGATACCTTTGGTGGACCAAGAATTTTTCGATTAATGGAAAAATCGTCGGATCCTTTTTCGCGTTGGGCAATGGCGGACAAATGCTATTCGTTTT
>JAJDOL010000073.1 GCA_022340195.1 Chromatiaceae bacterium | reverse complement strand
TGCCCAGCTGTACCAGCGCTCGAGCAGCGGCTCGGCTTGTTGTCGATCAGCGGCGGTGCGGAAGATCTCGCGCAGCGTCTCCTTGATCTGAAAGGCCCGATGAGAGAAAGGGGTCAGAGCCCTTAATATGTGCTATCCTCGGATCAGAACTCCCCAAGGATTACGCTACGATGCCTCGCAAGCCACGGTTTTTCGTTTCCGGCATACCCACCCATGTCGTGCAACGGGGTAACAATCGCCAAGCTATCTTCTTCGCCGAAAACGACTATCGAGTCTATTTGGACTGGATTGCCGAGGCGGCAAGGCGGTGGGAATGCGCCGTCCATGCCTATGTTCTGATGACCAATCACGTGCATTTGCTCGTAACGCCGCAGGACAGGGAGGGAATAAGCCGCCTGATGCAGTATGTCGGGCGGCGCTATGTCCCCTACATCAACCACGCGTACGGACGCACCGGAACACTGTGGGAGGGACGCTTCAAGTCGAGCTTGGTACAGGCCCGGTCGTACCTGCTCGCGTGCTATCGTTACATCGAGTCGAATCCGATTCGGGCCGGCATGGTCGAGGCAGCGGTGGACTACGCTTGGTCGAGCTACCGCGGCAACGCCCTCGGCGAGGAAAACCCGATTCTCAGTGCCCATGCCGATTACTTGGCTCTGGGCCGTTCGGACAGCGAACGACGCCGTGCCTACCGGGCGCTCTTCGCGACTCACCTTGACCAAGACACAATCACGCAGGTGCGCGAATGTCTACAGACCGGGACGCCACTCGGAAACGACCGTTTCCGCGTTCAGATCGAGCAGGCGCTCGGCCGACCGGTCGGCTTCTCCAGACGGGGACGGCCGAAGAAGCCTGTCGCGGAGGACGGCACGGCGAACCGCAGTTCCGCGGATCAGGTACCGCTCAAAGGCCTTGGGCGCATATGATCGGCCGCAAAAGCCTCCGACCCCTCAAATCGCTGACCCCTCAAGTCGTAAAAACGTGAATCGCCAATCAATAGTACTGAGCATCCAGGTTGGCTTAGTAAAGCCCATCAATGCTGATGGGAAGCGAGTGATGTCTGCAATATCCAAAACACCGGTAACGGAACGGATCAAAGTCAACCCGCTTGGACTGGAAGGCGATGAGCAAGCCGATCTTAGCGTTCACGGTGGGCTATCAAAGGCAATCTATGCGTACCCGTCAGAACACTATGCTTACTGGCGAGAGCAATTGGCACAATCAAACGCAACAAGTGCCCTTCCCTTTGGCAGCATGGGAGAAAACCTGACGATATTCGGTCTGCTGGAGCAAGATGTCTTTGTTGGCGATGAACTGCGTTTCCGCGATTGTGTATTGCGCATTACGCAACCACGTCTACCATGCTTCAAGCTCAATGCTGTGATGAAAGATAAGCTTGCCGCCAAGAAGATGGCGAAAACTGGTTTTTGCGGGTTCTATCTTTCGGTTGTATCCGTAGGCAGTGTCGCCGTCGGTGAAAAGTTCCAGTTGATTCCCGGGGCGCGCCAGACGTCGATTGAGACGCAGTTCAAAGTTTCTATGCGCAAAATGCGCAATTAGCATACTGGAACGAATAACCATGCAATCGATGGGATAGCATGGTCCAACCCGATTGATTTGATTACAGCAGGTACCGAAATATGCCCGAGTCCGGCGAAAACGCGGGTCGGATCGCTCGCATGTCCGAAATGTGTCGGGTCGCTGTACTCGTTTCGCTATCCCTTCCACTTACGGTCGGTGCCGCAACGGATGTCATCACTCCGACCTTGTCGACGGAGACTCGGCTAGGACCGGCGCCCGTGGTCCCGGACCGGATGCCCCTGAAGTCATGGAACACGCCCGAGCTCGCGGCCTTCAGCGCCGGCGGCTTCGGCACTCTGGATTTATCGGATCGTCACCTATCCCGAGCCTTCCACAACCTGATATACACCGCTTCGGAAGGCACCGACATGGCCTGGACCGGAGCTGTCGCAACCTGTACGCCCGGCACCAGGTCGCAGGCGTTCAAGGTCGCGGTACTGACACGCGTGCAATACTTCCGGGCAATGGCCGGTGTACCGAGCGATACCACATTCAATGCCACGTATTTGTCGAAGGCTCAGGAAGCCGCGCTCATGATGAGCGCCAACGACGATCTCGACCACAGCCCCCCACCGACCTGGGACTGCTACACGGCCGATGGTGCCCAAGCGGCGGGAAGCTCGAACCTCAGCTACGGCAACTATGGCTGGAACGCCGTCTACAGCCAGATGCGGGATAACGGCAGCGGCAACGGCGCAGCCGGGCATCGGCGCTGGATTCTGTATCCTCAGACGCAAGAGATGGGCACCGGTGACATTCCATCGGGCGGCGGCTATGCGTCGACCAATGCGCTCTGGGTCTTCGACGGCAACTATTTGGGTACTCGTCCGACGGTGCGCGACACCTACGTCGCTTGGCCACCGCCGGGCTATGTTCCGTACGACGTGGTGTTTCCGCGCTGGAGCTTCTCCTACCCGGGGGCCAACTTTTCGGGGGCGACGGTCTCCATGACCAAGGATGGCATTCCGGTTCCAATCGTCACGGAGACGGTCGTGAACGGCTACGGTGAGCCGACGATCGTCTGGGTGCCGGATGGCCTCAATGCCAATTCATACTCCACGAGCTGGCCGCAGCCTGCCGGCGATACCACCTACACGGTTACGCTCGGCAATATCTCCGCCGGTGGCGGCACGATCCAGGAGACCTACGACGTGACGGTTTTCGACCCGTCGGTGCCTGGTGCGGACGAGGTCTCTCCAGAGGTGATAGGGAGCACCGATGTCACTGTCGGGGTTGCCGAACCCTACACCTATGACCTGATCGGGGACTGGGTCGGCGACTACGAGCTTCGCGAGACCCGTTTGGCGGCCTACTCAGATATCGAGGGGGCGGAATTCGGGTTGGGCGGCATCGTCGACGGCACCGACGCGAGCTATGATCTGATTACCTCCGGTACCCGAGCCAGTGGTACTTACTCCTTCCACATGGCTCAGCCATCGGCCCAGGACCAGTACTTTACCTTGCCCCAGAGCCTGCTCATCGGCAGCGCCAGCATGCTGCGCTTCTCGAGTCGGCTCGGCTATGCCACGACCACTCAGGTGGCCAAGGCGCAGATCTCGCTCGACGATGGGGCGAGCTGGAGCGATGTCTACACGCAAGCGGGCACCGGCGGCGCGGGCGAGGGTGGATTTACTCCGCGGTCGCTGTCGCTGGCGGCCTACCAGGACCGAACCGCAATATTCCGTTTCTATTACGAATTTCAGGGTGGATCGTACTTTTATCAGACCTCGACGGGTGTCGGCTTCTATGTCGATGACATCGAGATTACCGATTCCTACGAGGTCACGGACGAGATCATCACGGATATCGGAAGCGACGGAGCCTTCGATTTCACGGCCGCCGAGGCCGATACCTTCGGGCTTCAGGTGCGTGGCGTGCCCTGGCCCGGGTTCGGCGGGCTCGAATGGAGCTCGCTGTTCATGCTTGAGGCGGTCGAGGGGATGGCCTGCAGCGGTGACGTGCTCGTCCTGATGGAGCCGAGCTACACAAGCGGTACGACAGAATGTACGGCCACCATTTCGATCGAGAATGGTGTCAATGTCACAGTCGGTACGGGAGCCAAGCTGCTGCTGACCGCCCCAAGCGTTCAGCTGAATCCTCGCTTTAAAGTGGCGATGGGGGGACGCCTGGTGATCAGGAACTAGGGAGAGCTGGACTCTTTTCCCCTCTCCGCAGTAAATTCCGAATACTCCTCAATTGGTGAGTCGGTAGACCCCTTCGGCGGTTCGCGAGAACACCTTCTCGCGCTCGTTCTGCGGTAGCCTGGCGAATAGGGTCTCGAAGGCCGACCGCACCACTTCATACGTCGACGAGAGTCTCTCCGGGGGGAAATTGCTGCCAAGCATGCATCGCCCGGGTCCGAAGGCATCCAGGACCTCGAGCACGAAGGGCCGAATCTTGTCGATGTTCCAGTGCGCGTCCGCTTGCGACAGGCCCGAGATCTTCATGAAGGTGTTGGGAAGTGCTGCCAGGTCACGCACTCCCCGCACCCAAGTCTCGAACGCGTCAGCGTCACCGACAATCGGCGAACCAAGATGGTCGACGACCACAGTGGTGCTCGGATGATCGGCAAGGAACTTCGCGCATGGACTGAGCTGCCAATGCCAGCAGGTAAGATCGAAGGTCGCATCCGCCTGACTCAGCGTCTCGAAGCCCCGCCGCCAGTTCGGGCTTGCCAGCAGGTCGTCCTCGAGAATGTCCGCGCGAGGCGATGGCCGTTGCCACCAGATCTCTTGGCGAATTCCGCGAAAGACTGGGTACTGCGCGTGGCGCTCGAGGACGCGCACGAGGTCGGGACGAGCGAGGTCTGCGTACGCGACAAAGCCAGCGAGCCGGTCTCCCTCCGGGTGGTTGTCGGCGATGTCTTGCATCCACTTGGTCTCTTCGACGGGATCGTCACCGTGGTCAACCTCCGCCTGCACAACCACGAACGCCGCTGTGGCATCGCCGGCGTCGGCGATCGCCTGGTCGAGACAATAGGTGTCCGGCAGCCCAGGGAAAGCTCCCTTCTGGAACCACGGGTAGCGGAAGCGCTGCGTGTCCCAGAGATGCACGTGCGCGTCGATCAGTTGCATTGAACCACTGCGCTGAGAAACCAATCCGAATATCGTCGCAAACCAGGCTTGGTTTGCTCATGGTGGCAGCCACAAGATCGGCGCCGCACCCAGAGGAGGCCACCCTTCGTGTCGAAGGTTACACGAAAACGTAAATTCACTGTACCTGATTATTAACAAGGCTCATTTTTTGGGGAGAACAGGAGCCAGGCTCAATTAATGTATACCGATAGCTGCCGTTGACCAGGTCCTTCCCGTGACTCTTTGTCTTTTTGTTTTTGAGGGCGACCACGTTTCCGTGGCTCGCGGCGTTGGCCGGTCATCGTCTCAGCTCGGGCATCGATGCCGTCCACTCTGGCGTAACGTGCGGGTGTACGTGGTCTACGAGCTGGAATTCACCGATCCGGTTACCATCACGGCCTTCTACGATCGCGGCAACCCGGCTATCCCTCATAGCGCTACGCTGGCGGACCTCACTGTGTAGAATTGGCGCCTGAGACGCGCCGTTGTCCTTGTCGGCCACTCCGTGCGCTGAGTGCTTGACTGCAGACTCGGAAAGGCGCGCAACCACATCCAGAATCACAAGGCACTTGCTTCAGACTTTGCGCAAGCTACTGTACGACCAGAGACCAAAACGACATGAGCACTAGCATTCAGGTAACAGTCCCCGACATCGGCGATTTCAAGGATGTCGCGGTCATCGAGGTACTGGTAGCCGCGGGCGATCAGGTTGCGAAGGAAGACTCCCTCATCACCCTGGAAAGTGACAAGGCCACCATGGAGATTCCATCCCCGGAGGCCGGCAGAGTCGCCGCGCTCGAGGTCGAGGTGGGCGACAAGCTCTCGGAGGGCGACCTGATTCTTATCTTGGAGGCGGAAGCAGACGAGGCGGCGTCGCAATCTCCGTCGGAGCAGATGCCCAAACCCGAGCGCCAGACCAGCGCGGCGAACCTGTCCGCTCAAGTCGTGGTGCTGGGCGCCGGTCCGGGCGGCTACACGGCCGCCTTCCGCGCTGCG
>JAJDOL010000048.1 GCA_022340195.1 Chromatiaceae bacterium | reverse complement strand
CACGGAGCTTAATCCAATGCGCTTGTTCGATGCAGAGATCCAGATTATTCAGGACTTCAAAGACGAGTCCGAGCTTGTAGCCGACAAAGAGCATGAGGCATTCAAGGTAACCGCCGCGCGGCACCCCACCCTGGGGAAGGTCGTAATCGTCGAAAGCAAGAAGGGAGACGGCATCATCATCGAGACGGAGGAGTAGCTTGCCAGATGTAGCGGCAACCCGCATCGAACAGGGCACGGACCGATCGATGCGGGGGTCTACCCGCTTCACGACCTCTGCCCCGGAGGCATCCTGGCCCGGCGCAAACCGCAATCCAGCGTATCAGCCCCCGTTCAGTCTGATAACGGCAAATCCGAGCAGATTTCCTGTGTGATTTATGTGATTATTATCGGTCCGGCGCGCACGCCGCCGCCGTCCGGTCCGGAAGAGGTACGATCGAATGAATAAACCAGAGCTTTCACCCGCGTTGCAACAACTCTCCGAGGCCAGATACCGAGATCCCTTCGGGGTGCTCGGCCGCCACGAGGACGATGGTCGTGTGTGTGTGCGTGTACTGCTTCCTCACGCGGAGGAGGTGAGCATTGCCGAGGGCAGTCACCAGTTGCGCCGCATCGAGGGCACCGACATCTTCGAGTGGGAAGGAGACGCCAAGCAGGTACCTGAACGTTACAGGATCATCTGGCGCGACGACGAGCACCGCGAGCACATCGCCCACGACCCCTACTGCTTCCCGGCCCAGCTGCCGGACTTCGACCTGCACCTGTTCGGCGAGGGCAAGCACTGGCACGCCCACCGCCTGCTCGGGGCACGGGTGCATGAAGCCGACGGCGTCGCCGGCGTACTCTTCTCCGTCTGGGCGCCGAGCGCCGAGCGCGTCAGCGTCGTCGGGGACTTCAACCGCTGGGACGGGCGGGCAAATCCCATGCGCGTCCATGGCAACGGGGTGTGGGAGCTCTTCATACCGGAGCTGTCGGCGGGAATCGTCTATAAGTTCGAGATCCGCGCCGGCAACGGTGACATCTTCCTGAAATCGGACCCCTTCGGTCGCCATTTCGAGCTGCGTCCCAGCACGGCCTCGATCGTCGAGCCGCCGGACAGCTTCGAGTGGAGCGATTCCGACTGGCTGGAGCGACGCGCCGGGCACGACTGGCTGCACCAGCCCCTGTCCATCTACGAGGTCCACCTGGGCTCCTGGCAGCGCGGTCCGGAGGGCGAGATGCTCAACTACCGGGTGCTGGGCGAGCGTCTGGTGGAGTATGTGAAAGACCTGGGCTTCACCCATATCGAGCTGTTGCCGATTACCGAGCACCCTTACGACGCATCCTGGGGCTATCAGACCACCGGCTATTACGCCCCCACGAGCCGCTTCGGCACGCCGGACGACTTCCGCTGGTTCGTAAATCACTGCCACGAGAACGGCATCGGCATCGTCCTCGACTGGGTGCCCGCCCACTTTCCGAAGGATGCCTTCGGTCTTGCCCGATTCGACGGCACGGCCCTCTACGAGCACGAGGACCCCCGCCTGGGAGAGCACAAGGACTGGTCCACCCTGATCTACAACTTCGGGCGCTACGAGGTGAAAAACTTCCTGATCTCCAGCGCCCTGTTCTGGCTCGAGGAGTACCACATCGACGGTATTCGGGTGGACGCCGTGGCCTCGATGCTCTACCTCGACTACTCGCGCGAGGAGGGCCAGTGGATTCCCAACAAGTACGGCGGCCGCGAGAACCTGGAGGCCATCGAATTCATGCGCGAGCTCAACGAGGTCACCCACGGCCAGGTACCCGGGGCACTGGTCATGGCCGAGGAGTCCACCTCCTGGCCCCAGGTCACCAAGCCCACCTACCTCGGCGGCCTGGGTTTCGATCTAAAATGGAACATGGGCTGGATGAACGACACCCTGTCCTACATCGCGCAGGAGCCCATCCACCGCCAGTACCATCAGGACATACTGACTTTCAGTATGCTCTATGCCTTCACCGAGAACTTCCTGCAGCCCTTCTCTCACGACGAGATAGTCCACGGCAAGCGCTCCATGCTGTACAAGATGCCCGGCGACGAGTGGCAGCGCTTCGCCAACCTGCGCCTGATCTACACCTACCTGTTCACCCATCCGGGAAAGAAGCTCCTGTTCATGGGCTGCGAGTTCGGCCAGGGCGAGGAGTGGAACAGCGCCGCCGCCCTCGACTGGTGGCTGCTCGATTTCCCGAATCACCAGGGCGTTAGAAAACTGGTACAGGACCTCAACAACCTGTACCTGGGCTATCCGGTGCTCTACACATACGACTTCGACTGGGAGGGCTTCGAGTGGATCGACTGCCACGATGCGCAAAACTCGATCCTGGTCTATCTGCGCCGCGCCGGTGACGATTTCCTGATCGTGGCGCTCAATTTCACCCCGGTTCCCCGCGAGGACTACCGCATCGGGGTACCCGCGGCCGGTATCTACAAGGAAATCCTGAACTCCGACGCCTCGGATTACTGGGGAAGCGGTATGGGCAACGGCCACCGGATACTCGAAACCGAGGACATGCCCTGGATGGACAGGGACCAGTCCCTGGCCGTTACCCTGCCGCCGCTGGCGGGGATCGTACTGAAACTCGAAACGCCGGCGGTGACGGCAGAGGCGGACGAGATCTCGGATGAGGAAGAGACGGATCCGACAGCGACCGGCGAAGACGCGGATCAGGGCTCCGACGACGTAGACGGGGAGACCTGACATGCCTGGCCCGGGGCATCCGTATCTCCTATCGGCCGAGGAGGATTCATGAAGATCGGCATTCTCACGAACGAATATCCACCAAACGTCTATGGTGGAGCAGGTGTCAGTGTCGAGTATCTGACCGATGAGCTCTGCAAGCTCGACCATGGCCGGCACTCGGTGAAGGTACTCTGCTTTGGCGAGCAGAATGAGCAGACCGCTAACCTCTTGGTTCGAGGCATCCATCCGTCGATGGATTTCCGCACCCAGGATCCCCGCCATCGCAAATTCCTGGAGACCCTTCTCAACGATCTGGTCATGACCGGCGAGATGTCGGATGTCGACATCGTGCATTGCCATACGTGGTACAGCCATCTGGCCGGAATGCTGGTGAAGCAACTGCTGCAGGTCCCCATGGTCTTGACAACCCATTCCCTGGAGCCGCACCGGCCATGGAAGGTCGAGCAGCTGGGTACGGCCTATCATGCCAGCTCATGGGTCGAGCGCACCGCCTACCAGAATGCGGACGGCGTGGTCGCCGTATCCCAATCCATGATGGACGACGTGCACCAGCTGTACGGTGTTCCGTTCGAGCGCATCGGGATCATTCACAACGGGATCAACCTGGATCAATACAAGCCGACTCCCGAGCCCCAGGTGCTGGACCAGCACGGCATCGATCCCAAAATGCCCTATGTGTTGTTCGTCGGGCGCATTACGCGGCAGAAGGGCATCATTCATTTGGTCAATGCCATTCGCTCCATCGATCCTGGGGTCCAGATCGTTCTCTGCGCCGGCGCCCCCGATACCAAGGAAATCGGCGAGGAGATGGAGCAGGCGGTTAAGGAGGCCAGAAAACAAACCACCAATCCCGTCATCTGGATTGCAGAAATGCTTCCAAAGCGGGAAATCATACCTCTGTACTCACAGGCCTCGGTCTTCGTGTGTCCTTCCGTTTACGAGCCCTTCGGTATCATCAATCTGGAGGCCATGGCCTGCGAAACCCCTGTAGTTGCATCCAGAGTCGGTGGCATTCCGGAGGTCGTGATTCCCGATCTGACCGGTCTGCTGGTTCCGATCAACCCGCGTAGCGAAGTCGATGTGGAGCCGGCGAATCCGCAGCGTTTTTCGGCAGATCTGGCCGCCGCAATCAACCAGTTGCTGCGCGCTCCGGAAGAGAGCCGAGAAATGGGCAAGCGAGCGAGGAAGCGTGTCGAAGATCATTTCAGCTGGACGAGCATCGCAGCGAAGACCCTCGCTTTCTACGAGCAAGTAATCGATCAGAGGGGAAGCAAGACGTGAGCCGTGAACAAGGGGCATCCCGTCCCACTCCGGAGCTGCCGGCCAAGAGCCAAAGCCGAGTCCAGATCAGCCGGGTAGCGCCGGAGATCGAAGGTGGACGTTACCCCATCAAGCGCGTGGTCGACGATATCGTCGATGTAGCAGCCGATATCGTGGTGGATGGCCACAATGCCCTGGCCGCCGTCCTGCTCTACAAGGAAGAAACCGCATCCAAGTGGTCGGAAGTCCCGATGGAGCACGACATCAACGACCGCTGGCGGGCGCAGTTCAAGGTGATCCGGATCGGACGGTGGCAGTATACGATCGAGGCATGGATCGACGACTTCGCCTCCTGGCAGCGCGATCTGCAAAAACGGGTAAACGCCGCACAGGACGTCGCCGTCGAGCTGCTGGTCGGGCTGAGCCTGGTCCAGAAGGCCGCTAAGAGCGCTTCCGGCGCGGATAAAGACGTCTTCTCCGCTTGCATCGAGGCGATCGGCAACAAACAGAACATTGCCGAGGCCATCCGGGTATCGCTCTCCGCCGAGCTCGCCGACCTGATGCGACGCCATCCGGATCGCCAATATGCCAGCAGCTACAAAGAAACCCTCCATGTCGTTGTCGACCCCAAACAGGCCCAGTTCAGTGCGTGGTACGAGTGCTTCCCGCGTTCCTGCAGCCGTTTTCCCGGCGAGCACGGAACCTTCAACGATCTGATTGCCCGTCTCCCCTACATTGCGGATATGGGATTCGACGTCCTCTATCTGCCCCCCATTCACCCAATCGGTACCACCCACCGCAAGGGCAAGAACAACAATCCGGCCGCCGAGCCCGGCGACGTGGGAAGTCCCTGGGCGATCGGCTCCGAGGAAGGTGGGCACAAGTCCGTTCATCCCCGGCTCGGCACCCTGGCCGACTTCCGTAAGCTCGTTGCCCAGGCAAAGGTGTTCGGAATCTCCGTCGCCCTCGATATCGCGTTTCAGTGCTCACCGGACCACCCCTACGTCAAGGAACATCCCGAGTGGTTCCGAATGCGGCCGGACAACACCATTCAATATGCCGAGAATCCGCCGAAGAAGTACCAGGACATCTATCCCATCGAGTTTCATTCCCCGGCGTGGGAAGCGCTGTGGGAAGAGCTGCGGAGTGTTGTCATGTACTGGGTCGAGCAGGGAGTAACCATCTTCCGGGTCGATAATCCCCACACCAAGGACTTTTCCTTTTGGGAGTGGCTGATCGCGAGCGTAAAAAAGGAGGCACCCGAGGCGATCTTCCTCGCCGAGGCATTCACCCGCCCCAAGCTTATGAGCCAGCTCGCCAAGCTCGGGTTTTCGCAGTCTTACACCTATTTCGCCTGGCGCAACTCGAAATGGGAGCTGGAGGAGTACCTGACGTCCCTGACGACAACCGAGCTGAAAGAATACTTCCGACCAAACTTCTGGCCTAACACGCCCGACATCCTGAACGACTATCTACAGATAGGCGGACCGTCGGCGTTCAAGATACGCTTGGTCCTCGCCGCCACCCTGTCGAGCAGTTACGGAATCTACGGACCGCCATTCGAGCTCTGCGACGGAATGCCGGTAGAGATCGGCAGCGAAGAGTACATGAATTCAGAGAAGTACGAGATTCGCCATTGGAACCTCGATGAGCCGCACAGCCTCAGGCACTACATCGCCCAGATGAACAAGGTTCGTCGAGAGAACGTGGTCCTCCAGTCCCACAGCAACCTCACCTTCTACCCTGTCGATAACGAAAGCATCATCTGCTATGGAAAACACAGCGACGATCTTTCGGAGGTGATCATAGTCACGGTGAACCTGGATCCCAATTGGTCGCAATCAGGCTGGCTGGAGCTGCCCATCGATGCGTTCGACCTTCCTCCCGGAAAACCCTACCAGGTACACGATCTGCTGGACAATAAGCGTTACCTGTGGAATGGCAGTCGTAACTTCGTCCAGCTCGATCCCCAGACCGCACCGGCCCACATCTTCCGCTTGAGGCGATACCAGCGAAGCGAGCGGGATTTCGATTACTTTTTTTGAGTGCCCCTGAACCCTGTAGGCTGGGGTGAGGAACGAACCCCAGCCTACCCTGTCCTTCCTGGTCGAAAGGCCGAAACCGGGCTTACTGCTCCCGCTGCAGCTCGAGCACTACGGTCGCATACGGCGGCAGCGTGAGGCACAAGGAGTACTCGCGTCCGTGTACCCCGTGGTGCTCCGCCATCGCACCACCCTCACTACCCCAATTGCCTCCCCCATAGACATCGGCGTCGGTATTCAAAACCTCCCGGTAGTATCCCTTCGCCGGTACCCCGATGCGGTAATTCGGCCGGACCACCGGGGTGAAGTGAGTCACCGCTACCAAGACGTCATTTCGCTTCTTGCCGTAACGGGCGAACGAAATAATGCTGGAGTCCTCGTCATTGGTGTCGATCCATTCGAAACCGCTGGGATCGGTATCCAATTCATGCAAAGCCGGTGTCTCGCGGAACAGTCTGTTGAAATCGCGGATAAGCCGCTGAACGCCCAGGTGCATTGGATCCTGAAGCAGGTGCCAATCGAGACTGATGTTGCTGTTCCACTCCCGGTCTTGGGCAAACTCCGTACCCATAAACATCAGCTTTTTGCCGGGCAGCGAATACATCAGGCCAAGCCAAGCCCGCAATGTCGCAAACCGCTGCCAGCGATCCCCGGGAAACTTGTTGACTATGGCGCCTTGACCAATCGCCACATGGTCATGAGATACAGGTACCACAAAGCTCTCGTCGAAGGCAAAGTCGAGAGGATTAATCAACTCGTAATGGTAGTACTTTCGATGCACAGGGTGGCGACGCAGATACCGCAACGTGTCATACGCCCAGGCGGAGTTCCAACGTAGACCAAAACCCAAGCCCCCCTCCTCCACGGTTCTGGTGATACCCTGGCGCAGCGACGAATCCTCGGCAACCATCAATACACCAGGATACTTCTCGCTCACGAGCTTATTGAGTCGGCGAATGAAGTCGAGTGCCTCCAAACTTTCGTTTCCGCCGTTCTTGTTGGGCGTCCACTGTCCGTCGCCGCGACCATAGTCGAGATAGAGCAACTTGGCGAGGCTATCTATTCTCAAACCGTCCAGATGGAACCGATCGAGCCAGTAAACCGCATTTGAAAGCAGGTAATTGACCACCGCCGGACTGCCGAGATTGTACAGGGGCATCTCCCAATCAGGATCGCGGTTGTGATGGGGATCTGTGTCCTCATAGAGCGCAGTGCCATCGAAAAGAGCGAGTCCATGGGACTCCGTCGACAAGAAGCTCGGCACCCAGTCGACGACGACACCGATGCCGGCTCGGTGGCAGCAATCCACCAAATACCGGAAATCGTCTGGTGTGCCGTAACGGCTAGTCGGGGCAAATAGCGCCGAGGGCAGCAAGCCGACGGTATCGTCGAACGTATGCTCGGTTATCGGCATCAGAGCGATGTGCGTGAAACCGAGATCCGTGACGTAATCCACCAGATCGTCCGCCATTTCCCGATAGGTAAGCCATCGGTCGTCTTCCTCCGGTTTTCTTCGCCAGGAACCCAAGTGGACTTCGTAAAAACTCAACGGAGCATCTTTGCGCTGTTTCTCGTCTCTTTGCTTGATCCAGGCACCATCGCCCCAGCGATACTTATCAATGTCACAGACTACCGAAGCAGTACCCGGCGGGCGCTCAGTACCGAACGCATAGGGGTCCGATTTGACAAAGGGATCGGCCCCAGGGGCGGCCTTGATCTCGTACTTGTAGAGATCCCCGATACCCGCGGCCGGAATAAACATCTCCCAAACCCCGCATTCGTGGCGAAGACGCATACCATGCCGGCGTCCGTCCCATCCATTGAAGTCACCCACGACGGCTACATGACTGGCATTCGGAGCCCAAACCGCAAAAGAAGCGCCCGCGACGCCTTCAAGCTCAAGCGGGTGTGCGCCAAGCGACTCGTAGGCTGAAGGGTTGTCGAATTCACTCAATCTGCGCGCATCTGCACCACTGAGCACTGGTGGAAATCGATAGGGGTCTTCAATGTCTTTCTCGCCCTCTCGAGTCGTGATTCGCAACCGGTAGGGAAAACGCTTTCCACGTCCCTGGACTGCACCGACGAAAAGACCCTCATCGTGCACCTTTTCCAGAACCGCGACCACTTTGCCCGTGGCACGATCCAACACTTTTACGGTACTTGCATCCGGCAGGAAAGCTCGCACCGTCAGTGCGCCGCCGGACGCGGCTGCGTGCATCCCGAGGAAGGAAAACGGGTCCGGATGATCGGCATTGAGAAGGGCTTCCACATCCCGCGTGTCCACAATGGGCGGCGGGAGCCCCTCGGCTCCGATACCACCGATAGGTTCTTCAGGCTCTCGGGGAAGATCCTCGACCGGGGATACACTTGGAATCGACTTCTTCTTGGATTCAACGGGTGTCTTCGGCGGCTGTTCTCTTTGCGGATGATCGCGCACGACTGCCTTGGCGATCGCTTGCGCCGCAGAGACATGCTTCGCCGCCTTCCCTTGTTCCGAATCGGCGACGCGCTTGTCGGTTTCCGTCCGCTTCATGACCTCCAATGCATCAATAGAGGAACCGACGGCGGCACTGTCTGAACCGCCCGCCTGGGTAGGTCGAGCAGCGACCTTCCGAGACTGCGATTGAATCGATGCATCGGCCGACGCCGGTGATGTCTTCGCTCCGGTACTCGAGCCCGAATCGGTAGACTTCCCAGGCTGCGCGTCGGAGCTTGGCGGCGTCTTCGCCGATGAATCAGGCCTCGAAGTAGGCGAGCCGGTAGTCTCCTTTCGCTTCGAATCTTTGCTGTCGGTCGATCGGGTGGTCTTTGACGGTTTCTTGGCAGTCATCCGGTTCCCTTCCTCAAATACATGACGTTACTGACACTTGGGAGTCTGTCGCGCCGGGCATCGATCAATCCCGAGCCGGAAGGGCTCCCAGAAGGCGGTTGCGGCGGTTCCAAATTCATGCAGGCCCGACGAATCGCCTCAGCATTATACTGATCTCACACACCGCATAGTACAAACCTGTCGCGGTTCGGCATCGCCTGTTCCTGACAAGCCCGATCCCGTGCAATGTTTTGGCTACTCAAAGGCGACAAGCTGAAATCTTTCTCTTCTCTGCAACCGAAATCGTGAAGTCCGCATACGGTAACGGACCGGAATACTGCCGAACGTCATTGAAGTCGATCAATCTGTCGCACACTCGTCGCTACAAGGAGATTATGGGTAGACGGCGGTAGGCTGCGTAATCATAATATGCCGATTAGCGCCCAAGCTCCGCTAGCGTCTCACCAGGCGATCTTCATGTATATTGTTCATATCTCGTCCGAATTAGCACCCGTAGCCAAAGTGGGCGGGCTGGCCGATGTTGTTTTCGGCTTGAGCCGCGAGCTCGAGATTCGCGGAAACGATGTCGAGATCATACTTCCGAAATACGACTGCCTCTGGTATGACGAGATTTGGGGGCTCGACACGGCGTACCATGATCTATGGGTTCCATGGTTCGGGGGAGGCATACGCTGTACTGTCTTCTTCGGCATGGTCCATGGGCGCCGCTGTTACTTTATCGAGCCGCATTCGAACGACAATTTTTTCAATCGTGGAAACTTCTATGGTTCGCACGACGATGCCTTTCGTTTTGCCTTCTTCAGCAAGGCCGCTATCGAGTTTCTGCTGAAATCAGGGAAGCGTCCGACCATCATTCACTGCCACGATTGGCAAACCGGATTAGTACCAGTCCTTCTCTGGGAGATCTATCATCGCATGGGCATGCACGATCAACGTGTCGTGTATACCATCCACAACTTCCAGCACCAGGGCATACACGGGGAGCCAATTCTATTCGGGACCGGACTGAACCGGCCCGATCATTATTTTCAGCGTGACCGCCTTGGGGATGATCACAACCCAAAGGCCATTAATATGATGAAGGCCGGAATCGTCTATTCCAGCTTTGTGACCACTGTCTCACCAAAGCACGCCTGGGAGGCCAGATATACCGACCAGGGAAAAGGGCTTGGGCACACGCTCGCCGTCCATGGAGGAAAATTCGGCGGCGTGCTCAACGGTGTCGACTATGAGGTATGGAATCCAGAAATCGACCGATTCCTGCCGCACCACTACGACGTCTGGCATCTCGATGGCAAATACGCCAATAAGGACGCGCTTCGGGAGCGCCTTATGCTGCGCAAGGATTATAAACCCCTGATCGCCTATGTCGGTCGGTTGGACCACCAGAAGGGATTGCACCTCGTACGCCACGCGATGTTTTATTCCCTCCAGCGCGGATCCCAATTCGTGCTCTTGGGCTCGAGCCCCGATCAAAGCGTCAACAATGAGTTCTGGCACCTAAAGAATCAACTCAATGACAATCCGGACATACACATCGAGATCGGCTTCAATGAGCAACTTGCCCATCTCATCTATGCCGGCGCAGACATGTTGGTTGTACCCAGCATTTTTGAGCCCTGCGGTCTCGCACAGTTGATTGCACTGCGCTATGGCACTGTACCAATAGTCAGATCGGTTGGCGGACTCGCCGATACGGTATTCGACCGCGACTACGCAAACATGCCGTACGAATATCGCAATGGTTACGTTTTCGATAATACGGATTATCCCGCAATCGAATCGGCTATGGACCGGGCGATTGGTCTTTGGTACGAATTCCCAAAGGAGTTCAGACGCTTGCTTTCCAATGGCATGGTCTATGACTACTCCTGGAATAATCCGGCTCACCATTATCTGTCGATCTACAATCACGTCAAAGCCTGGTGAATCACCAAGCGTTGTCTTCGCTTTATGATCGGGTCCCAGTCCTACGATAGCTGTGTATCGAGGGGGCTCAGTGCCTGCGGTGTCGACAAGCTGTTCATGGAGATTCACGACGCGAGCTTTCCGTCGTTTTTTCAAGAAGACACAGCGCGCGGTACCCCTTATTCAGACGGAACCGCCGCATTTCTGGAGCAGTTGGCCAAGCTGGGCTTCAACGGCATCCAATTGGGTCCCCAGGGTCTCACCGCTGCGGACAACCCTTCTCCCTACGACGGTACCCTCTTCTCGCGTAATACCCTGAGTCTGGCGTTATCGCCGTTGAAAAGGGACGGATTACTGGACGAGCGCGATATTGACACCCTGCTCGCGCGGCGCCCACCGACCCGAAACCAGGTCCATTACGGCTTTGCCTATGCAGCCCAGAGCGAGGCGATTGCTATCGCTAACGGCCGGTTCCAAGAGAATCGAGCTGCTTTCCCGGAGCTGGACCGACAGCTGAAGGATTTCCGGCACAGCGAAGCGCGATGGCTGGAGCAGGATGCACTCTACTCGGTGCTCTTCGAGCTGCATGGACGGCAAAGCTGGCGCCATTGGCAATCGGCGCACGGCGAGCCGCACCTCGACAGGGACCTGTTCAACCCGGCACGGGGATCGGAGGCCGTCTACGCCAATCGAAGGGTCGAGCTGCTCGAAGACCACCGGAAAGCGGTCGAGCGCTATATTTTCGGCCAGCTGCTGATGCACCGGCAGCACCGTCAGCTGCGCAGCCGCTGCAAAGGGCTTGGAATCAAGCTGTACGCCGACCTTCAAATCGGACTTTCGGACCAGGACGTCTGGGCGCATCAAGGGTTGTTGCTACCTGATTATCTGATGGGCGCGCCGCCGAGCCGCACGAATCCCACGGGTCAACCTTGAGGCTTCGCCGTGATGGACCCCGCTCAATACCGCGCCGACGACGGAGCGCCCGGGCCGGTGCTCGAGTTTGTGCGACAAAGACTGGACAAGATCTATTCGGAATACGACGGGGTCCGCATCGACCATCCCCACGGATGGGTCTGTCCCTGGGTCTACCGTAGCGACATCGACGACCCCTTTGTCGCGGTGCAACAAGGGGCTCGACTTTTCTCGTCGCCAAGTCTGCCCAATCACCCGGCGTTGCGGGCCTTCTCCTACGTCGAGGAGCATCAGCTCAATCGGGAGGGGGCATTGCATGCGGATCACTGGGTAGAGTGCCTGACCGAAGAGCAGGTGGACGCCTACGCGCAGGTCTTCTCCTGCCTGGTGAGCCCCGACGGCACGAGCAGCCGTCGCTACGACCTGGTGTGCGAGGTGCTCAGTACCCTGCCCGAGCCCCTCGAGCGGGTGCTCGAAAGATTCGGACTGGGACGCTTCAGGGTGCTGCAGAAGGTGGACCCGCACAACCCCACGGACGTTTACCGCAGCGAGCTTGCCGAGCCCATCGACTGGATCATGTTGGGCAACCATGACACGCCGACCATCTGGCAGCTTGCCGACGAATGGGTGAAGGACGGGCGGTCGCGGGACCGGGCCGAAGACTTCGCCGATCGGCTCCTTCCCGAGAGGGCGGACAGGGAGAAATGGGTGGCCTATCACGCCGAGCACCGCGGTGCACTCGTTCATGCGCTGTTCGCGGATCTTCTCACCAGCCAGGCGCGCAGCATCATGGTTTTCTTCGCCGACCTGTTCGGCCTGAAGGAGCAGTACAACGCTCCGGGGACCGTCAATGATTCGAACTGGTCGATGCGGGTTCCGCCCGATTATGAAAGGGCGTATTTGCTGCGACTGGCCGACGATCACGCCCTCAATATCCCCTATGCCCTGAGCATCGCACTACGCGCCCCCGGATTCGACCTGGTGTCGCCCGAGGTGCTGGCCGCACTCGATCAGGAAGCACAAGGCCTGCGCGATCAGGGGCGCAGCCTGGAGCATCTTCCACCGCTTGCCTGACCCGCGCCTTTCGACATTCAAGAAGCTCCGATTGGTCAAAGCGGTGACAGATCCTTTACCATAGCCAGCTCCCCGGTCATGCCAACATGAGGATCGCGCAAGCGCTCACCCTATGAAGATATACAACCTGTTCCCCCTGCTCGCCGGCCCCTTCAGTGACTGGAAGCCGCACCTGGAGCGCGCCGCCGGCATGGGCTTCGATTGGATCTTCGTCAACCCGATCCAGCAGCCCGGCATGTCCGGCAGCCTCTACTCCATTGCCGACTACTTCAAGATCAACGCGGCCCTGTTGGAGCCTGGATCCCCCAAGTCGGGGGACACGCAGGTCAAGGAAATGGTTGCCCAGGCCGAAAAGCTCGGCTTGCGGATGATGGTCGACCTGGTCATCAATCACTGCGCAGTGGATTCGGCACTGGTCCATGAGCATCCGGAATGGTTCGTGCGCGATGGCGACCAGATCGCCCATCCCTTCTGCATGGAGGACGACGGCTCCAAAACGGTCTGGGGGGACTTGGCACAGCTCGATCACCGCGGCTCATCCGACCGGGAAGGTCTGCTCCGCTATTGCATCGAGATCGTCGAATATCTCGTGGGGCTCGGCTTTACCGGCTTCCGCTGCGACGCGGCCTACCAGATCCCGCGGGACGTCTGGAGTCGAATCATCGAGCATATCCGTCACCAACACCCGGATACCATCTTCGCGGCCGAGACCCTCGGATGCTCTCCGCGCGACACCAAGGAGACCGCCTCCGCCGGTTTCGACTACGTCTTCAACAGCTCCAAGTGGTGGGACTTCTCCAGCCCCTGGCTGCTGGAGCAATACGAGCTAACGCGCCAGATCGCTCCCTCCATCAGCTTTCCCGAGAGTCACGATACCGACCGGCTGTTCAGTGAGTCCGGCAACAACATCGATGCCCTCAAGCAGCGCTATCTGTTCGCCGCCCTCTTCTCGACCGGGGTCATGATGCCCATCGGCTATGAGTACGGCTTCAGCAGACGCCTGCACGTGGTCGAGACGCGTCCGGAGCACTGGGAGGAGCCGGCCGTGGACCTGACCGATTTCATCGCCCGTGTAAACCGGATCAAGAGCGATTATTCGGTGTTCCAGGACGAAGGACCGTTGCAAAAGCTCGACCATCCCAATCAAGCCCTGCTCATGTTCTGGAAGGCATCGACGAACGGCGACGGCGAGGCGCTCTTTGCCCTCAACAAGGACCCCTGGAATCGCCAGCACTTCCACTGTTACGATCTCTACCGGCATGTGCAGGACCTGGCCCCGCTGCAGGACGTCTCCCCGGAATGGCCGGTGGAGCACCTGCCGACACCGTTCGACTTCGAGCTGGGGCCCGGCATGGGTCGGGTGATGGTGTCCAGCGTAAACTAGAAACGCTGATCGAACCTTCTGATCCCTTCCCTTCCGGTTTCACCGGCCTCGACGCTCGCGGCGCATCACCTTCGGGCATGCGCCCTTTAAAGCGTCCGGCGTTCCCGTCGGGCGCAACTCCATAGGGGAG
>JAJDOL010000023.1 GCA_022340195.1 Chromatiaceae bacterium | reverse complement strand
ATGTCGTCCTTACCTGTGACGAGCCGGTGTAGGAGGCGGCAGGCGGTTCCGCGCTCGTCGGCGGGCGCGCTGTCCGTGGCGACGGATGCCATGGTCGCCCGGTCCTGCAGCAGCAGCCAGGCGGGGAAGTCTTCGGTATCGAGTGGCGGATTCAGGTCGCCGAATCCGCTCCACAGCTCGGCGAGTCGGCGATCTGGGAACCCTGGCGAAGAAAAGGCCTGCTCGGCCACTGAGGGGTGCTCCCAGCATAACCACATCCAGTCCCCGTGTGCCGCCTCGGTGTCGCGTCTGTGCCAACAAGCCTCGGCATGAGCCATCAGGAGGATTGGCTCTCCTCGCCAGCCGGACTCCGCCTCGATCGCTTCGCGAGCCGCCTGCCAACGTCCGGCCTGCGCCCAGGCGAAACTGGCGTGGAGCGGGGGCGAGCCGAGCTCGAATGCCCGCCCCGCGAGGGACTCCGCGAGAGCGGACCAGAAGGGTGCGAGAAAGTCCCTCCCCCGGTGCCCGAGGAGCTCCCGTGCCATTGGCTCGATGTCCAGAAGCTCGCGTAGGCGGTCGCCGGGGTCACCAGCTTCGCTATCGTCGACGATCTGGATCAAGCGAAGAAAATCACGCAGGTGACGATGGCGCGGCTCCTGCCGCATAAGCCGCGCGACCTGCTCACGCGCCTGATCGGTGCGGCGCTCGGCCAGCGCTTGGCGGATCTCCTCCTCCAACAGCAGCACGGTGCTGTCCTGAAACAGATCCAGCTGATGCCGGTCCGGAGGCGGGGCGAAGACCGCAGCACAGGCGCGGATCAGACCGGCATGGTCGCCGATGCGCAAAGGCTCGTCGAGAATGCCCCAGCCGCGGTGCTCCAATGGTGTTGCGGCAAGCCCCTGACCCGCAGCGTAGCCCCCCGCCCGTTCCAAGAGCTCCGCAACATCCGCGGGCGCGGCACGGAGAGCGCTTTGGATGTTTGCGCGGTCGCCCATTCGCCAGGCTTCATAATCCTGGTAGGCAAGCAGGCCGGCCAGGATGAGCAGCTCCAGCGGATCGAGCCGGCCCTGCTCGAGCACGAGCCGGTCCACCAGGGCGCCGAGCTCTTTGTTGGAGAGAAGCTCGCTCATCCGTCTGTGACCGGGGCAAAGAGCAGCTCCAGATCCTCGGCACTCAAGGAGCCGGCCGCTGCGCCGCCCCCCGCGAGCATGGAATCCGCGAGCGCCTGCTTGCGCGCCTGTAGCTCGGCGACGCCCTGCTCGACCGTACCCTCGGTGAGCAGCTTGTAGACGAACACGGGCTTGTCTTGGCCAATGCGGTGGGCGCGGTCGGTAGCCTGGCGCTCGGCCGCCGGATTCCACCAGGGATCGTAGTGGATCACGGCATCCGCAGCCGTGAGGTTGAGCCCACTTCCCCCGGCCTTGAGGCTGATGAGGAACAAGGGCACCTCCCCATCCTGAAATCGGTCCACGGGCAGGGCACGGTTGCGTGTGCGGCCGGTGAGCTTGACGAAGTGCTGGTTCTCGCGCTGTCCGTTGTGAGTCAGCGCTTCCTCGATCAGGGCCAGCATGCTGGTGAACTGGGAGAACAGGAGCACGCGCCGTCCCTCGTCGAGCAGCTCGGGTAACAGGGCCATGAGCAGCTCCAGCTTGGCGGAGCCCTTGACCTTGCGGGCACTCTCCAGCGTTACCAGCCGCGGGTCGCAGCACACCTGACGCAGCTTGAGCAGGGCATCGAGGATGATGATTCCGCTACGGGCCAGGCCCTTGCGTTCGACTTCCTGCCGCACCCGCGCGTGCAGGGACAGGCGCAGGGTCTCATAGAGATCGCGCTGGTCGCTCGCGAGCGGCACCTCGCGCAGAATCTCCGTCTTGGGTGGCAGCTCTGCGGCCACGGCTTCCTTGGTGCGGCGCAGGAGGAAGGGGGCTACCCGTCGGCGTAGCTGCTCCCGGCGGTCCTCGTCGCCGAAGCGTTCGATTGGAGTGCGGAACAGCCGCCGAAAACGACGCCCGTCACCGAGCATCTCGGGTATGAGGAAGTCGAACAGCGACCACAGCTCTCCCAGGTGATTCTCCAGCGGGGTGCCGGTGAGACAAAGACGGTGGCGGGCCTCCAGGGTACGAGCGGCTTGTGCAGCCTGGCTGCGGGGATTCTTGATCGCCTGGGCCTCGTCCAGGATGAGGAGATGGTAGGCGAGGGCGCAGAGTGCCTCCCGATCGCGGTGCAGCAGCGGGTAGGTGGTCAACACCAGGTCGTGATCCTGGATTTCCTCGAATCGCCGACGACGATCCGGGCCGTGAAGCAGCAGAACCCTGAGCGACGGAGCGAAGCGTGCAGCCTCCCGCCGCCAGTTGAACATCAGACTGGTGGGCGCCACCACCAGGCTGGGGCGATCGGCGCGTCCGCGCTCCTTCTCGACCAGGACATGGGCCAGAGCCTGTACCGTCTTGCCGAGGCCCATGTCGTCGGCGAGGATGCCGCCGAGGTCGTATTCCCGAAGAAACTGGAGCCAGTCCAGCCCCTGGCGTTGATAGGGCCGCAGCTCGGCCGCGAGCTCCGCCGGCGGGGCGATCGCCTCCAGACCGCGGAATGCCCTGATCCGCTTTCCCCACGCACGCACCTCTTCTCCACCCCGGAAGACGAGCATCGGGTCCGCCTCTTGAAGCTCCGCGAGCTCGGCCGCCTGCACGCGGGGAAGTCGCAGGTGCCCGTCGTCGGTCAGGGGCCGCTCCGGGTCGTAGAGCTCGATCAGCGTTGAGAGGATAGGCCGCAGCCGGCCCGCGGGCATCAGGATCAGGCGACCATCGTCGAGTCGCGCCTCCAGCGTCTCGTCATCCTTCATCTGCTCGAGCATGCGCGGCGAGAGATCTACCCGGTAGCGTCGAACCAGATCTACGAGCAGCGGCAGCAGGTCCAGGCGCTTGCCATCCACCTCCACGCCCAACCCGATGTCGAGCCAGTGCCCGCCCTCATGCTCGGCGATCGCGATCTGCCAGTCCCCGAGGCGGGCGACCCGGAAGCGAAAGCCCTCATCCACGTCGATCTGCCAGCCTCGTTCCCTCAGCCGCGGCACATCCCGCCTCATGAAAGGCAGCCAGGCACTATTACTGGGCAGCTCCAGGGGCAGACCCTCGCTGTCCCCCGGATCCGGGCTTTGTTTCATCCCGAGCGCTTCGAGGGATTTGATCGCCGCGGCCTCGGCCGCGCGGTCACGCTCGCTCTCCACAAGCATGCCCACCTCCACGCGCTCGATCGTACTGGTCCCGTCACGCGGATCGACGGTGAGGCGGCCGGCGTAATGAAAGGTCAGCAGGGCGTGGTGGGACCATTCGGGCTGCGGCTCGACGCCCCAATAGCGGTCCCCAGTTCCCGACGACAGCCTCTCACTGCGAAGGCGCAGGCAGGGGATAGGGGGTTCCGATGGAGACTGGCGGCGTTCGGGCGAGGGTGGCAGGGGCAGGTCGAGACCCTTCAGTCGAGCCGGTGCCGTCTCCTCCAGGACATCCGCGGCGCGGGGCGAAATCGAGGGGGCCATGGCAAGCAGGCCAGCTTCGCACTCGCCGAGCCCGGTCTCGAGTGGGCCGCACTCACCGGTTGCCGGGTCGAAATACCAGGGCGGCATCGCCGGTATCAGCTCGAGTCCGGGGCGATCGGCGTCCAGCCTCAGGTGCAGACGGGCGTCATCCTCCAGGCGCCATACGAGCTTGCCCGCCAAGGTGTTGGCTAGCCTGATAACCGGACCCTCGGCCGAGCGCCAGTGGCCGCGTCCGGTGCGGGCGATGGCACGCAGGACGTCGGCACCTGTCTCCTCCCCCAACGGGGCCTCGGCCACCGTAATTCGCCCCCGACCGGCCTCGATCAAGGTCATGACCCGCAGGTCCTCCGGCGTAACGAAGGGAGCTCGCGACTGCCCCGAGATGTTGTAGTCCTGCGGCTTGCCATAACTCCCGTCCGCGAGCCGTTTTACCCTGACCGAATGCACGAGGGTACGTCTGAGACCGGATCGCTCCGCGCACCGGAGCAGATAGAGCAGCAAATGGGGATCATCCCGCGCGGCACCTGCGGCGACACGCTCCGCTCGGTTGAGCCAATTGCGCACTTCTATCGGCAGCTCCGGGGACGGCTGCGGACATTCCACGGACGGATCGCGATGCGACAAGAGCAGGGCCGCCACATGCTTGCAGTTGTACCCCACCGGGCAGGAGCAGTGTCCGACGACCATCAGGTCGCCATCCTTCTCGCGATCGAGGTGCACGATACACTGATAAATTCGCCTGCCGGACCCCCTCACGCGCCCCGTCAGCAGGCCCTGGGAAGCGTTGTAGTCGGCGGTGAGCACATTCCCGTTGCGAAAGTAACGCGTGCCGCGCTCCAGGTGGCTCGGAGGAAAGGCGTCCCGTAACTCCGTGTCATCGAGCGCGATGTGAATGTCGGACATCGCGATTCAACTAGAGACCGGCCTTGAGACTGGCTTCGATAAAGGGGTCCAGATTGCCGTCCAGAACGGATTGGGTATTGCCGATCTCCAGGTTGGTGCGCAAGTCCTTGATTCGCGATTGATCGAGCACATAGGAGCGGATCTGGCTGCCCCAACCGATATCGGACTTGGACTCCTCTACCGCCTGCTGGTCCGCCCGTCGCTTCTGGATCTCCATCTCGTACAACTTGGCCTTCAGCTGCTTCATCGCCGTGGCCTTGTTCTTGTGCTGACTGCGCTCGTTCTGGCACTGCACCACGATCCCGGTGGGATTATGCGTGATGCGCACCGCCGATTCGGTCCGGTTGACATGCTGACCGCCGGCGCCGCTGGCGCGATAGACATCGATGCGCAGATCCGCCGGATTGATTTCCACATCCACGTCGTCGTCCACTTCCGGGGCGACGAACACGGCGGCAAAGGAGGTGTGGCGGCGGTTTCCCGAATCAAACGGCGACTTGCGCACCAGGCGGTGAACACCGATCTCGGTACGCAACCAGCCGAACACATAGTCGCCATCGAACTTGACGGTTGCGCTTTTGATGCCAGCCACCTCGCCGGGGGAAACCTCGATCAGCTCCGTCTTGAAGCCGCGCCTTTCGCCCCAGCGCAGGTACATCCGCAGCAGCATCTCGGCCCAGTCCTGGGCCTCGGTTCCGCCGGAGCCTGATTGGATATCCAGAAAGGCGTTCTTGGCGTCCATCTCTCCGGAGAACATGCGGCGAAACTCCAACTCGCCGATGTGCCGATCGTAATCGTCCAGATCCGCCGCCACCAGCTCCACCGTCTCCGTGTCCTCCTCCTCGACCGCCATGGCCAGGATTTCGGAGGCGTCGGAAAGCGCCGAATCGAGCTCATCGAGGCCGACCACGATGGCCTCCAAGGCTGCTCGTTCCTTGCCCATGGCCTGTGCGCGCTCGGGATCCGACCATAGATCCGGCTCCTCGAGCTCGCGCAGGACCTCTGTCAGGCGATCCTTTTTCTCCGCGTAGTCAAAGATACCCCCTAAGGGACTGGACGCGCCCCTGGAGGTCGCCGATTTGCGCAACGATTGGATTGATGTCCTGCATAGAGTCCTCCGATGGAGAAAAGTCAATAATATTAATCGAAACCCCAGAGGAGATCGATGAGGCAACTGGGCCGTGCCGGTGAAAAGCCGTGCTGAGCGATGGCCGTCGAGGAGCCTCACAATCAACCGGGGCGAACAGGACGATTACGCGTCTGACGCCGATTCAGCTGGTGCTCATCCCGGCAAATCAGGCGGTTGCCACCAAGCCTGCCGGAACATCTCGATCCTTCGTCTATACTTTGTGGCATACCAATCGATACCCCCCGACCCCATCATGGCACGCCTTCCACGTTTCATTCTTCCCGGTTATCCCCAGCACGTGATCCAGCGCGGGAACAATCGCCAACAGATTCTGTTCGACGAGGCGGATTACTGGTTTCTCTGGGAGAAGCTAAAAGCCGCCGCGGACAAATTCAATTGCGATGTTCATGCTTACACGCTGATGCCAAACCATTTTCATCTTCTGATCACACCCTGGCGTGACGATGGAATCGGTAAGCTCATGCAGTATGTGGGCCGTTACTATGTGCAATACTTTAACCGCCGTTACGAACGCACCGGAACGCTTTGGGAAGGCCGCTACCGGGCGACCCTACTCGAACCCGCGAGCTTCCTGCTGCTGTGCAGCCGCTACCTGGAGCTCAACGCGGTGCGGGCGGGATTGGTCGACGATCCGCGGCGCTATGGCTGGTCGAGCTACGGGTTCAACGCGTCCGGTAGCGAGGACGCTCTTGTCACGCCTCACCCCGAGTATCAAAAACTCGGCAGATCGTCGAAGGCGCGGCAAAGCACCTACCGCAAGGGCTTCTCACAACCCATCGACGACGGCATGCTGAACCGTATCAGGGAGGCCACCAACAAGGCCTGGGTACTCGGCAGCGAGACATTCTGCCGAGATGTCGAGGGGAACCTCAACCGGCGGGCAACGCCGAGTCCCAGAGGAGGGGATCGGCGCTCCGCCAGCTACCGAGCCGAGCAGCGCGGATGAGTGGCGAGCGACCCGCCGTACGCCACCCGGCGGAGTCAGAAGAGTACTATAGCGACGAGCTCTGCCATATCCTCGAGACCTGGAATCAGGTCGATGACGACGCGGTTTCTATCGCCAGGGCACGGGTAGAGCCGGGCGTGACCACGAGGCTCCACAGGTTGCACGCGATCGCCGAGCGCTATGTCGTCATTGCGGGACAGGGTCGCGTCGAGGTGGGGACACTGCCTCCCAGTCTCGTCGGCCCGGGGGATATGGTTTATATTCCTCCGGATTGCCCGCAGCGTATCAGCAACCTGGGTGATACCGACTTGGTCTTCCTTGCCGTGTGCACTCCCCGCTTCGTCCCGGAAGCCTACGAAGATATCGAGTCTTAGGATGGCAGCAGGCGCCGAAGGCGTTCCGACTCTCCCTCGCCATGGGGGAGGTGTTCCGGGGAGGGGACGGATATGACGATATTCGTCGTGTTCTCGCTCTTGCGGATTCCGGCGAACCGGTAGTCCGCGAGCCCGAAACAGAATCAAGACCACAGTACAGAAATTCCTCCGTCTCCCATAGAGTAGCTGGAGACGGTCGTACGACATCGCAGTCAGAGGAGAGCCGATACATGGCGAACATCCACATCGAGAGGAGTCACAACCTCGGGCTCGAAGATGCCCGATCAAAGGTGGAGCAACTCGCCGAATCGTTGAAAGAGGACCTTCAGATCGATTACGAGTGGAGCGGCGACAGGCTTGTCTTCGAGCGTTTCGGTGCCTCGGGATCTATCGTCGTCAGCGCCGATAAAATTGATCTCGACATCGAGCTTGGCATGGTCCTGGCTTTGATGAAGGACAACATCGAGGAAGGTGTCAATCGTCGGTTGGACGCCGTCCTGGGTTGACCTGGTGCTCGGGCTCCGGCTTTGTGGACATCCGATTGTCTTCGTCCGCTGCCCACTCGAGCTCGTCGCGGACGGACTCCGTGCGACCGATTTCCTTGCCCAGGAAATAACCCAAGGCAAACAGCCCGGCACCGATAACAACTCGAACGATCATAGAGGCGACCCTGATTTGCTTTAAACTCGAACAGGCTTTCAGAACCAGCTTTCACGGCGAGCCCCCGCAAAAAACCGGCGCAGAGAGGACAAGATGGCGCAACCGAACGATTTGCTCAAGAGCGATTTGCTCAAAAATCCGACCGTCCGAAACGCGGCAATCGGGATTGGGGTAGCGATTCTTGTCCCCGTTGTCGCCAAGGCACTTGCCCCATTTGTACGCCCAGTTGCACGCTCAGCACTGAAAATCGGTGTCGTGACCTACGAGAAAGGGCGGGAGGCCATTGCGGAATTCGGCGAAATCGTCGACGACATGGTTGCAGAGGTCCGCGAGGAACTGCGAGCGGAGCGGGAGCGAGCCGAAGACGCGATGGAAGAAGCAATTGTCGAGGTCGACGAGCCGACCGAGGCCGCCGGAGGAAGGATGAACGGCACTGGGTCGGCCTGATGCAGCCAGGGGTGAGATTGGTTCACCGGACCAGGGATCGCATGCGGCTGCGCATTTCCGAGAAGCGCAAGGACATCCGGTACTTTGTGGACATGTACGAAATCTTGCGGAAGATTCCGGGCGTTACGGATGTAGTGATCAATCCGGTTACCGGTAGCGTCTTGCTGTATTTCCCCGAGGAGCTCGGCGCTCCCGTCTTGCGCTCCCTGCAACGGATCGGTTTGCTGAACGCAAGCTCAGAAGCGCAAAGGAGACCTGGGGTCTTATGCCGAATGGAGCAATTCTTCGCCAAGGAACAAGGCAACGCAACTCAGGTACGCATGGTTCTCACGGTCATTATTGTCGCACTGGCCATCCATCAAGTCCGCCGCGGCATCCTGCTCGCCCCAGGTCTCACGATACTTTGGTATCTAGTCGATTTTGCCGTTTCCCACATGAAAGCCGCGCGCTTATGAGGGCAGCTACGCGAACGCCGTCGTCTCCTTCGGAGGCGTAACCTTCTCGCCGCCTCTGTGTGCTATATTCCGGTTACCAATCCACAAGTTAAAACATAAAGGCTATGGGCAGTGCAATCGTGACCGGCATCACCTTCGGCGTCTTTATGACGGAGGCTCTGATCCACTACAACATGGGAGTAGCCAAGTCAGAGGGCGAGTTCAAGCTGCGCATGCCCCCGCCAAAGGAGTTGGCGAAAATCGCTGCAGTAACGGGCGCCTTTTCCATCATCAGTGGCCTCTTGATAAGGGCCCTGCCGAAAGACTTGGCTCCCAAGGTCTGATCGGTCTTCGCGGAACCGACAAGATACGCCAATGTGCACCTCAGTGGTGCGGGGCGGCGTTTTCTGTTAGCTAGCCTTGCGTCAGCGCATCCGCCTTGTCGGTCCTCTCCCAGGGTACGTCCAGATCCAGGCGTCCCATGTGTCCGTAAACCGCGAGCTTCTGATAGAAGCTCCCTCCTTGCACGCGCGGCAGATTCTGTAGACTCAGATCGCGAACTATGCCGCCGAGGCGGAAATCGATGGCCGCTGTCACACGTTCGGCCAGCTTGCCGTCATCTAGGTCACCACCACTTCCAAAGGTTCGCACCCGCACGCTCACAGGCTCGGCCGTGCCTATTGTGTAGCTCAACTGGACCTCACACTCGGTCGCGAGTCCTGCCGCGACTATGTTCTTGGCGGCGTAACGCGCCGCGTAGGCACCGACGCGATCGACCCGAAACGGATCCTTGCCGCTCAGCGCTGCTCCGCTGTGGCGGGCATATTCTCCATAGGTATCTATACCCGTCTTGCGCCCCGTGAGGCCCGAGTGGGCCACCGGCCCCCCCCCGATGAGGGGGCCTTCCGGGTTTACGAAAATCCCCGTCTTTGCATCCGTTTTGAAGCGCTCGCTCTGCAGCACGGGATCGATCACCAGATCGATCAGGTCCGAGCGCAATTGGTCGGGATCCACCGCACGGGCATCGGTTTGACTGGCGACCAGGGTGATACTGTGGATACGGCTCGGCTGCCCGTTTCGGAACTCGATGCCGACCTGCGTTTTACCGTCCGGTAACAAGTAAGGTAACTGGTTGCGTACGGCGGGTGAATCGAGCGTATCGGCGAGCCGGTGCGCTAACCAGATGGGTAGAGGCAAGAGTGCCGCTGTTTGATCACAGGCGTAGCCGAATACGGTGACCTGGTGCTTGGCGGTGATGTGTCCGATCTCCTCGTCCTGCATATTTTCGAGCTGCAGCGGCGAGTAGTTGGAGGCCGTGTGATCCATGAAGCTGGTCAAAACGGTGCAGGCATCGGCATCGAACACCTCTTTCGAGTAGCCGACCTCTCGAATCACCGCACGCGCGATGTCCGGGATATCGAACCTTGCCTGTGAGGCATAGTGGGTCGAGATAAACAGGACGCCACTGGCGATGGCGCACTCGGCGACGATGCTGGAATTGGGATCCTGCAGCAGAAAGCGATCGACGATGGCGTCGCTCACCTGATCGCAGAGCTTGTCCGGATGCCCGGTGGTCACGGATTCCGACGTGAAGATGAAGTCGTCGCTCATGCTTGCTCCTACTGGTTCGGTGAGTCGTCCCCGGCCGTCCGATGAAAAAGGTCTTGGCCAGCGCCGCGTCCCTGGGCAAGAGGCGCCGGTTTCGTGGCCTCGTTGACGAGGAGGGGGCCGAGCACACCGACAGCGATCGCCGCCAGATCCGCCATCCCCAGCGGTGTGGTACCCAGCAGCTGCCGCGCACCCGGCACCAGACCGACAATCGCTTGCAGCGCCGCCATGCCGGCAATCGCCGCGGTCAGGTGCTTGTTCGGCGGCAGCTTTTCTCCACCGAAGACATTGCGATGCTCGGACCGGGAGCTGATGGCATGGGCCAGCTCGTTGAAGGTCAGGGTGTTGAAGGCCAGAGTAGCGGGCGCCGGTCCCACCCCGTATTTCTGCACACCGTAAAGATAGGCACCGAAGGTCCCCAATCCGATGGCTCCGGACTCGATCAGCATACGCTTCAAGTCCTTTCCCGCGATAATGGCCTCTTCCGGGTCACGCGGGTCCCGGTCCATGATGCCGGGCTCCGGGGGCTCGAGCGCGAGCGCGAGGCCGGGGAAGATATCCGTGACCAGGTTGATCCACAGCAGCTGCATCGGGTTCATCGGCTCACCCAGGTTGAAGGCGAACCCGGCCAGCATCACCTCGATCTCCGTCAAGTTGGTCGAGACCATGAAATGGATCATCTTGCGGATGTTGTTGTAGATGGTCCGGCCCTGACGCACCGCAATTGCCATCGTGTGAAGGTTGTCGTCCTCCAGCACCACGTCGGAGACCTCGCGTGCGACATTGGTCCCCCCCGCCCCCATGGCGACGCCGATGTCCGCAGCCTTGAGCGCCGGGCCGTCGTTGATGCCGTCGCCGGTCATCGCC
>JAJDOL010000283.1 GCA_022340195.1 Chromatiaceae bacterium | reverse complement strand
CCATCGGATTGCCGATCGCGCTGGCCGTCGGCATGGATCGCTTCGTCGAGCTGCTGGAGGGTGCCCATGCGATGGACGAGCATTTCCGTTCCGCAGACCTCAGCGAAAACCTACCCGCAATTATGGGGCTGCTCGGTGTCTGGTACGCGAATTTCGCCGGGGCTCGCACGCATGCCGTACTGCCCTACGACCAGTCCCTGCGCTACCTGCCCGCCTATCTCCAGCAGGGTGACATGGAGAGCAACGGCAAGCAGGTAACGCGCGCCGGAGATCCCGTCGAATACACCACGGGGCCCGTGGTCTGGGGAGAGCCGGGGACCGACGGGCAACATGCCTTCTTTCAGCTCATTCACCAGGGCACCCAGATGATTCCGTCTGACTTCATCGCCCCGGTCAATAGCCAAAACCCGCTCGGCGATCATCATGCCAAGCTGATGGCCAACTTTTTCGCCCAAACCGAGGCCCTGATGCGCGGCCGCACTCAGGACGAGGCCAGGGCCGAAATGCAGTCCGCGGGAATGCCGGCCGCGAGCGTGGAGGAGCTGGCTCCCCATCGCACCTTCCCCGGGAACCGGCCGACCAATACGATTCTAGTGGAACGGCTCACCCCCAGGACCCTGGGCGCACTGATCGCCATGTACGAGCATCGCATCTTCACGCAAGGCGTCATCTGGGGCGTCAACTCGTACGACCAGTGGGGCGTAGAGCTCGGAAAGCAGCTCGCAGGGGTTATCCTCGAGGAACTCGAGGAGGGGCGGGTAACCGCGGAGCACGACGCCTCCACCAGCGGGTTGATCGACTATTTCCTGCGCCACCGGAGGGCTGGCGCCTAAGGCGATTTCTCTCAATTATCCTCGGTAGGTAGCGCCGTGTCCCCTTCGGCCTGCACCTGGTGCGGCGGCTCGTGTACGAGGACAACGGCACCCAGGGGTGGCAGGACGATCGAGATGGAGTGCGGCCGCCCCATCCAGCTTTGAGGCTCGGACGCGATCCCGCCTTGGTTGCCAAAATCGTTGCCGCCGTAAGCTCGAGCATCCGAGTTGACCGCCTCCCGATAGAAGCCGGGCAAGGGCACGCCGATGCGGTAGCCGGTGCGGGGGATCGGAGTGAAGTTGAACACAGCAGCTACGATCTCCTTGCCACTACGGTCCTTGCGGATATAGCTCAGCACGGACTGGGAGCTGTCGTGACAGTCGATCCACTCAAAGCCCTCACCGGCGAAATCCAGGTCGTGGAGCGCCGTCTGTGACCTGTAGAGCCGGTTCAGGTCGGTGACCAACCGGCCTATGCCCCGGTGCTGAGAACGGTCCATCAGATACCAGTCCAACTCGCCGGCGAAGTCCCATTCCGCTCCCTGCCCGAATTCGCAACCCATGAAGAGCAGCTTCTTTCCCGGATAGGTGAACATCAGGCTGTAGAGCAGACGCAGGGAGGCGAACTTCTGCCAGGGGTCCCCCGGCATGCGATCGAGAATAGAGCGCTTGCCGTGCACGACTTCGTCGTGGGAGAAGGGTAGGACGAAGTTCTCGCTGTAGGCGTAGATCAGTCCGAACGTGAGCAGATCGTGATGGAAGTGGCGATAGACCGGGTCCTTGGACATATACGAAAGGATGTCATGCATCCAACCCATGTTCCACTTCATGCTGAAGCCCAGACCACCAAGGTAGGTCGGCCGTGACACCGCCGGCCAGGCGGTGGATTCCTCGGCGATCATCAGGCTTCCCGGATAGCGCTCATGGGTCACGACGTTGAGCCGACGCAGAAACTCGACCGCTTCCAGATTCTCGTTTCCGCCGTACTTGTTCGGGATCCATTCTCCATCGTTGCGCGAGTAGTCCAGATAGAGCATGGAGGCGACCGCGTCCACGCGCAGCCCATCCAGGTGGAGCTCGTCGAGCCAATAGAGGGCGCTGGATAACAGAAAGTTCTGCACTTCGTTGCGCCCGAAGTTGAATATCAGGGTACCCCAGTCCTTGTGCTCGCCAAGACGCGGATCCGCGTGCTCGTAAAGTGCGGATCCGTCGTAACATGCCAGAGCGAAAGTGTCACGCGGAAAGTGGGCCGGTACCCAGTCGAGTATCACGCCGATGCCCTTGCGATGCAGGTGATCGACGAAGAAACGGAAATCCTCCGGACTTCCAAATCGGCTGGTAGGCGCGAAGTAACCAGTAGCCTGGTAACCCCAGGAATCGTCTAACGGGTGCTCTGTGATGGGCAAAAGCTCGATGTGGGTGAAGCCGAGCTCCAGTACGTACTCCGCCAGCTGCTCGGCAAGCGCAGGGTAGCCGAGAAACCGCCCGTCGGAATCCCTGCGCCAAGAGCCCAGGTGTATCTCGTAGACGGACAAGGGCTTATGCTGCCAGTCAGCCTCGGCGCGGGCCTGCATCCAGTCCTGATCCCGCCACCGGAAACGGCTCTCGCCACAGATGTATGCGGCGGTCTGCGGCCGCTGCTCGAAGGATCTGGCGTAGGGATCGATTTTAACCTGGACATTCCCGTCGGAGTCCCGAATCTCGAACTTATAGAGCCCACCGACGCCCAGGTCGGGAATGAACAGCTCCCAAACGCCGGAGCCACCCCTCACCCGCATAGGATGTATCCGGCCGTCCCAATCGTTAAAATCCCCTACGACGCTGACGCGCTCCGCGTTGGGTGCCCAAACGGCAAAACGCACGCCATGCACGCCGTCCAGCGTGCATTCATGTGCGCCGAGGAAGCGGTAGGCGTGCCAGTGGCAGCCTTCGCCGAACAAGTGCAGATCGAAATCCTCGAGCTGCGGTGGAAAACAGTACGGATCGTAACGACTGTAGCTGTTGCCCGCTTTGTCGACCCAGCTCAGTCTGTAACGCTCCGGGAGGTCTCGTGGTCTTCCCTTCCACTCGAATAGATCTGTACCCTGGATCCGTATCAGATCAATGTCGGCATCCGGTATGCGAACCGCTTCTGCGTGCGGGAGAAAAACGCGAACCAGGCAGCTGTCCTTATCGACGTGCCTTCCCAGAACCTCGAAGGGATCGTGGTGGCGCGCCTCCAAGAGGCGTACGATGGGGTCGGAGAGCTTGATTTGATCGCTTGTCCGGGTGGGCATGAGGCTCGAGTGAAAACCGCGTGAGAGAGTGCGTGATGATGTTACCATAGGAGGCTGCTGACCAGATCGGTGGTTGGCCAGCGAGTCGCCGATCGGATCCGCCCATGCCCGTCTACTCGAGAACCAGGCTGCAAAGGGTTCCCGGCATGACAGTGGCATCGCAGCACAAGCGAGGGAGAACTATGCTGGATAAGAGTCCACGTTTCGTCAGCCGTCTGACACGTAACACGTTGGCCGTGATCCTGGCTGGTGGCAGAGGGTCACGCCTCAAGCACCTCACCAAGTGGCGGTCCAAGCCTGCGGTGCATTTCGGCGGCAAGTTTCGTATCGTGGATTTCCCTTTGTCCAATTGCGTCAACTCGGGCATCCGCCGTATCGGTGTGCTAACCCAGTACAAGGCCCATTCGCTCATACTACACATCCAAAGGGGCTGGGGCATTCTGCGCGGGGAATTCGGGGAGTTTGTGGAACTATGGCCGGCGCAGCAACGTATCACCGAGGAGGCATGGTATGCGGGTACTGCCGACGCCGTGTATCAGAACCTGGATATTATCCGTAATCACAACCCGGATTATATCCTTGTGCTGGCCGGAGACCATATTTACAAGATGGACTACGGCGCCATGGTCGCCCACCACGTGGAAATGGGCGCCGATATTACGGTCGGTTGCATCGAGGTCGATCTGGAGCTCGCCAAACAATTCGGGGTCATGTCGGTGGACGCCGAGAATCGCGTGCGCAGCTTCCTGGAGAAGCCGGATAGGCCTGAGCCCCTTCCCGGACACCAGGATCAGGCTCTGGCTTCCATGGGCATTTATGTTTTCAACAGTGGCTTCCTATTCGAGCAGCTGATCAAGGATGCGGACAAGCCTGGATCCACCCATGACTTTGGAAAAGACATGATTCCCGACGTGATCGCCCGCTACCGCGTAATGGCCTACCCTTTCCGCGATGCGCGCAGCGGTGGTCAAGCTTATTGGCGCGACGTGGGAACGGTCGATGCCTTCTGGGAGGCGAATCAGGAGCTCATCGGGGTAACGCCGCCGCTCAACCTATACGACGAGACATGGCCCATCTGGACCTACCAGGAGCAGCTGCCACCAGCCAAGTTCGTGTTCGACGACGACGAGCGTCGCGGCATGGCGGTCGACTCCATGGTCTCCGGTGGCTGCGTTATCTCCGGCGCCAGGGTGCGCCATTCTTTGCTGTTCTCCAACGTACGTGTCAACTCCTACGCCTATGTCAAGGACTCGGTGGTACTGCCAAGCGTGGACGTGGGCCGCAATTGCGAGATTCGTCGAAGCATAATCGACCGTGGCTGCCGTTTACCGGAGGGGTTGACCCTGGGGCTGGACCCGGAAGCGGATGCCGCGAAGGGCTTCTACGTCAGCGAAGGCGGGGTGACGCTGGTAACACCCGAGATGTTGGGCCAAGAGACGAACCGTGTCCGCTGACGCTCCCATCGCATATGGGATTTGCGGTGAGCGAGATGCGCCTTTCGTGCGCGAGAACAAGGCACGACTATGCGTAATAGCGGGCTCTATTGCGAAGGTGAAATCCTGAAGTTTCACGGGCGCACGCCGACCGAGCGATCAGAACGGCAATGCCGAGCTCGGCCAGCGAAGCTATGCGGCGCAACATAGCTATCGACTGCCGGCGACGTGCACCGGGGCGGAAAATCCATGTGTGATGAGTATATTCAATGCTGAATGAAGAGAAGGCACCAGCCGATTGTCTTGACCATCGGCGTGCAGGAGTGCTCCTGCACCTGACGTCCCTGCCGGGGCCTGGACCCTGTGGCTCGCTCGGTCCCGAGGCCCACAACTTCGTAGGCTTTCTCGCCGACAGCGGTATGACAGTGTGGCAGATGCTTCCGGTCGGGCCGACGCAGTCAGATGGTTCACCTTATCAGACCAACTCGATTCACGCCGGAAATCCGCGGCTCGTCGCCCTCGAGCCCCTGCTGGAACGCGGCTGGCTGCAAAGCGCTCCAGCGGACGACAGCGACGCCGCCAAGTTTCGTGCCCTGCGCCTTTCCTGGGATGGGTTTCGTGAACGGGCGGTGGAGGCGGACCACAAGGCGCTCAAGGACTTCATCGCCGATAATGCCTATTGGATCGACAACTACTCCCTGTTTCGTGCCCTCGGCAGAGAGTATCGGACCTGCTGGTGGAACTGGCCGCGTCCTCTGCGCGACCGCGATCCCGATGCCCTGGAGCGAGCAAGGCAGCGCTTGGCCGAAGACCGCGATTACATCCATTACGTGCAGTTTCTGTTCTTTAGCCAATGGCAGGTTCTGCGAGGGCATGCCAACGCCGTAGGCGTCAAGCTCTTCGGCGACATGCCCATCTTCGTCGCCCATGACAGTGCCGAGGTCTGGGCCTGCCCCGGTGATTTCGATCTGAACGAGGACTGTAGTCCTCGCGTCGTGGCCGGAGTACCGCCAGACTACTTTTCCGCGACCGGACAGCGTTGGGGTAATCCCCTCTACCGCTGGGATGCGATGCAGGCCGACGGCTTTCGTTTCTGGCTGGATCGGATCCGTACCCAGATGCGCCTTTTCGACATGGTACGCATCGACCATTTCAGAGGGTTCGAGTCCTATTGGGAGATTCCAGCGGAGGAGGAGTCCGCCATTAACGGGCGCTGGGTGAAGGCACTAGGAGATGAGCTCTTCGAGCGCCTGCACCAGCGCTTTGGAAAACTTCCCCTGATCGCAGAAGATTTGGGCATCATCACCAAAGAGGTGGATGCCTTACGCAAGAAGTATCGCTTGCCCGGAATGAAAGTGCTCCAATTCGCCTTCTCCGGGGATCCCACCAACCCTTACCTACCCTTTCACCATGACCGCGACTCGCTCGTCTACACGGGCACCCACGACAATGACACTACCCTGGGCTGGTATCTTTCCCTGGACGAAAAAAGTCGCACCTATGTCGATGAGTACCTGGGACACCCGTCGGAAGACATGCCCTGGCCGCTGATCCGCTGCGCCCTGCGCTCGCGTTCCCACCTGGCTGTTCTTCCCATGCAAGATGTGCTGGGTCTCGACGGCGATCACCGCATGAACCTGCCGGGTACGAGCGACGGCAACTGGAGCTGGCGCTTCTCCTGGGATCAGGTGTGGTCAGAGCTTCCTGGCAAGATCCTGCAGCTGGTCAAACTCTACGGACGTTGAGCTTGCGGACGGGGCTTCCAGTCTCCGGTTCCCAGTCGCATCGTTCGTAGCGAGACAGCCACCGGGTGATGATCCGAGGGGGCGGGGTCGTCGCCCTCGTAGTCCAGCACCGAGTAGCTCCGCGGGACTAGGCCTCTGGCCGTCACCGCATCCAAGACAATATGGTCTACCGCGTAGGGATAGCGCGGATTGAAAGGGTATGGAAAGGGCCTGCCGGCGTTGGCCAGTACCAGGTCCGCAGCAACATCGCGGTGCCTGGTACCCTGACGGCATCTGCGCCCCAGCACCGGGTCGGGCGTCCATGTACAGATTTCGCCGTCGTCGATGTCGACCCAAAAATCATCGCGCGGCTGGTCGAGCTGGCGGTTGAAGTCGCCTAACAGAATGAAGCGCTCACCGGCGCGCGCCCGCGAGTCGATCCACTCATCCAGTATGCCGCGTTGCTGCAAGAGGAGCTTGCACTGACGCCGATCGACCTTGCCGTTTAGGCGGCCGTAAGCGCAACCAGACTTCAAGTGCACCGACAGCAGCTGTATCGCCTCTCCCTTGCCATCGAGCGTTGTGAGCACAATCCGCGCCGCCCAGCGTTGGGACCGAAGGCCGATGACGGAGAAATCCGGCAGGCGCCGGTAGCTCAATCCCAGCTCAGCGAGTCGTGCCCTGTTGATTACGAAGCCCGTGCGCTGCATGGTACGCTCCTGGCTCCGCCGCCGGCGGCAGGTGCCCATATCCTGGTCTGGTTGGCGCGATATCTCGATCGCATAGGTAACCGGATCGAACAGGCGCGCAACGGCCATCCTGCTCTCGACCTCCTGAAGCGCGATCAGGTCGGCGTTCAGACGCACCGCATGATGTTTCAGGCGCGCGTAATCCGCGTCGGACCTGGGCCGGCAACCGTCGCCCAGGTCCGCGGCCAGGTGCTCCAGGTTCCAGGTTGCGATCCGCAGGGCCGGCGGATCAGCCCGAGCGGTGCCGGCGGCGACAAGCAGCACGGATAAGATCAGGCCGCAGAACACACATCTGTTCGAGATTCCACTGACTGCGGAGCTCATTGCGGACCCATCCGGTCTATCACAGTTTCACCTAAACTGGAGAGGTTAAACACCGCACGATTCTTTTTCCGGCAAGCTTCAGGATCCTGGCTTCGAGTCGTTCACTGCCCAGCCTCCGGCTCAAGGGTCAGCGCTTCATGCGAAATACTACCGAGAAACACGCGCGAGAAATACTAACCCTTTTCCGCATTCAAGAAATAGAACAGCCAACCGCCGTACTCGCCCAGCAGCTGCCGGATCTGACGTCCATCGTGCCACCAGCCGTCGGGATCGAAGGGATCCTTGTTGGCCGCCACGGTGGAGGTCTGGAAATCCTGGGCGAACTGATCACGCCAGATGTACCCGGCGCGGCGGGTATGGAATCGGCTCGTGACGATCAGTAGTTGCTTGTGCCCCTGCTCCTTCAGAACCGGTGCGACCCCCCGGGCCTCGCTGATGGTGTCGTAGGCGTCCTCGACGCTGATGGAGAGGATCTGATCATCGCCGACGCCCAGCAGGTTCAGGATGCGTCTCGTGTCCGTATCCCAGGGGACGGCGGGGCTGAAACCGGCGGCTTCCAGCTCGCGCAGTTCCGGTGTCTTGCGGTTGCCGTTGACGACGACAAGCGGGGCGTAGCCTTCCCGCACCAGGTGCGCCGCCTCGATCAATCGCGGGTAGTAGTCGACGCCTGTACTCAGTACGACGACCGCATCGGCGGAGCGGGGTTGGTTGTCGGCTACCAGGAAGGCCCCTAGGGCAGGCAGCACCCAGCGCCAAACGGCCAGGCCTGCGATAACCAGACCCAGCAGCCAGTAGCCGATCCGCCTTCGACGCCCGGGTGTATTTTTTGGATTGATCGGTTGGTGATCGTGCACAACGAATCTAGCGTCAGCTGTGATTGGCGGGCTTCACAGATTGGTCGCCGGGATAATAAGACGGGACAAGGAAGATGTGTAGGGCCGGCTGCGAACAATGAACCGCACACATCACTGATCGAAGGCGGGGAGCGGTGGGTCCGCAGGTTGCCCCCCGGGGTGCCGTGTCTCAGCACAAGGCATCATCGACGCCGGCCTCTGTGAAGCTTGCCATCTTCCGGTGCAGGGTGCAGGCGAGACGTAACAGTGGCAGTGCGGCGGCGGCACCGCTGCCTTCCCCGAGTCGCAGCCCCAGATCAAGCAGCGGTTCCGCATCCAGCGCCTTCAACAGGACGGCGTGGCCGGGCTCGCGCGATCTGTGGCCGAACAGCATCCAGTCCCTCGCCCCGGGCAGGATACGGGTCGCGGCAAAAGCCGCGCTGGTCGCGATGAAACCGTCGATCAGCACGGGAATCCCGAGCTGGGCCGCACGCAGGTAGGCGCCGGTGAGCGCAGCGATTTCGTAACCGCCGAGTCGGCGCAGGGCCTCGATGGGTCCGCTGATCGCAGGGCGGTGCAGCTGCAGCGCCTGTTCGATGACCGCTGCCTTGCGGGTGACGCCGTCGGCGTCGAGCCCGGTGCCGGGTCCGGCCAACGCGACGGCCGGGTGATCCAGCAGCGCACAGGCGAGCGCTGCGGCCGCGGAGCTGTTCCCGATTCCCATTTCGCCGCCGATGACCAACCGGCAGCCGTCTTCGGTCCGCGCGCGCTCGACAGCCGCGCGGCCGGCCGTGAGGCAGGCGTCGAGCTCGGCGGATGACATCGCCGGTTCTTGCGAGAAGTCCCTCGTGGACGGGCCGACGCCGACTAGCCGTACCATTGCTGGTAGCTGCTCGAACGCAATCTCGCCGACGGTGCCGAGCACGACCAGCTCCAAGCTCGCATCGAGCGCTTCGGCGAGCACCGAGATTGCGGCGCCTCCACGCGCCATGTTGACCACCATCTGAGCGGTTACGCTTTGGGGATAGGCCGAAACACCCGCGGCGGCGACGCCATGGTCCCCGGCGAAAACCAGGATACGTACCGGATCGACCGACGGACGAATTTCGCCGCTCATCCCGGCGAGTTTAATCGCAATCTCCTCGAGTCGCCCCAACGATCCGGGTGGCTTGGTTAGACCGGACTGGTGCTCGGCCGCAGCCCGTTCAGCGCTGCGGTCCAAGGTTGTCGCGGGCTCGGACCACCAGGTCACCGCGGTATCCCATTCAATCTGTGGTGGGGTTCATGGATCGCCGGGACCAGCCTATCGCAACACCCGCTTGGCCGGCGGGCGAACAGATGGGAGGACATAAGGACGTCACCTCGGCTCGCTTGTCGCACCTCACCATGCGGTTGTTTCGGAAATGCAGATCGGAGCCCTGAGCGGCGGGGAGTCTGAAGCAGAAAGCTATCCCGAGGTAGCCGAAACGAAACGTTCAAAAGCAACATCGGAGGTGGCAATGTGACGGGTGATGCTGTCTTCGATGATCTTTAAGGTATTCAGTCGGTTGGCCATGGTCCCAACTTGCAGGCTGCTCTGCGCCGCGTCGAGAGCTTCTAGCAGCTCCTCGTGCTCCTGGCAATGTTGCTCGTAATCGGCGTAACCGTGTAGGCGCATCAACAACTGCTCACTTAGGAAATGCGCGCCCGTATACACCTTGAGTTGGTCGTAGATCTCGGTCGCTTTTCCGTTGCGGCTGTCCTCTGGCAGGGCATCCTTGAGTGCCCGGACCAACCCCATCTGAACCTGATGATCGGCGCGAAACGAGCCGTCTACCGACGGATCCGACCCGACCAATCTAACCGTTGTCATGACTGTGCCCTCGCTTCAGCTCGAACGATAGGGATCTATCGTAACTGGGAAAAGTGATCGATGTAGGCGTCCCTTGATTCAAATCCGTCGCGGATCTTCATTATCGACCGGGAGCGCGTACTTTTATTTGGGACGGTTGGATGGGTGAGCTTTCTGTCCGAAAACCGATAACAGCCAAGCGCCGATATCCCGAAGAATTATAAAAATCAAGCCTGATAGAGCCAGTGCCCAGAACGTCGGCTCAAACCACGGGAGACTGTCCAGCGCCTCGCTTCCCCAGCTGAGATTGCCGTAAACAGCGTACATAACTGCAGCGAAAACGCCCGCAAGAAAAAGCCCCAACAGAATAATAGCTAATCGTGCCATATCGATTTCCCCCGGTGTGAAGCAATTAACGTTAATCTGTGGCCAGCGCCCAATCCATGGGCTCTCAATAAATAACGCCCATAGGCGGTTTCTCGCTGTTCAGTATTGCAATTTGTCGAGTCAGTGCGTTGAAGCCGTATGCCAGCAACCCAAGTTTGTTGCCGGGCAGAAAAAACGAAACCTTCACCGAGTCAGTAAAGAATAGCAGATCCAACAGTAGCCAACCAAACCTGGGGGTAGTAGAGCTTGTTTCGCAAATAGGATTTGTTCAACTTCGCCAAGAGGTCGAGCATCGACGGTCTGATCGCCTTGTTCGATCAGCCCGGCCGCGCCAATCATGCCGCGTTTGGACGGCTTCGGCTCAGCGCGCTGTCGGAAACTTCATGCTACTGGCCGTTCTTTACCGGCGGCCCCGCTGAATCGCAGGTTTGCATTCGCGGCAATGCAGGGGCCGCTAATCCCATATTGACCGTCGGGTTTCGGTCGCAGGTCGCCGTTCGTCTATCTCAGGCTCATGCTCGGTCAGCTTTCGCATATGGACCCTACATCACCTCGCTAAGGTATGAGCCCAAATCCATATCGGTACCGAGGATATGCCCAGTTAACCAATGCTCCAGAAACTGGATATCTTCATTCGAAACCGGTTTGCCCGGCTGTAAGAGCTTTCGTCGAAGCGCCTCAGCAGTTTCGATTAACTCCTGGTGTTCCGTTTTGTGCTCCAGAAAACCGTCATAGTTATGCTTCAACATCAAGCGTTCCTCGTGCCTGAAATGACAGACGGTGCAACTGATCAGCTCTTCCAATACCGCCTCGACGTAGTCCGTTGCATCTCCTTTTTCGACGGAATGATTGAGAATATTAAACAGGTCGACGAGTTTGCGGTGATCCTCATCGATTTCTGGAACCTCGACGCTTAGCGTTTTGTCCCAAACCAAATCTTTCATTGGGTATTCTCCTCGTTAAATTGCGTTAATAGGGTTTAGAATTTCGCCACGCGCCAAAAAACTAAGCCCTGGCGAAACCGGTTGCTACGCAACCTCTCGAATTACCAGAAAAGCCTACACCAGCGAACCGCGCACGGCATCCTTGTCGTCCCCGTCATGGTCGACCGAAAAATAAAATAAGCTGAAATTATAAGTGACGCAAACATGCGACGGCGCAGCGAGTTGCAGCGCATCGACACAGTCGGAAGCGGGTGTCTCGCAACCCGTCTTGTAAAGGAGGATCCAATGATGAAGAAGGCTTTTCGCATCACACTCGCCGCGCTCACATCGGTTGGCATAGGGCTGGGGATAGCGCGGTCCGTAACAGCCGAAACCATTGACTGTACGCCCATCACGACCCTGCCCGCTGTCATCAGCGCACAGGGAAACTGGTGCTTCACCGGTGACCTCACAACCGGCATCCTGAGCGGAAATGCGATCGAGATCACCACGAGCAACGTGACCATCGACATGAACGGCTGGAAGCTCGGCGGCGGGGCTCGGAACGAACGCTCGCGGCATCGCCTCGAACGGGCCGAATAATATAACGATCCGCAACGGCAATGTGCGTGGTTTCCGATCCGGCGTCGAGCTGCTTGGAGGTCAGGGTCACTTGGTAGAAGACGTCAGGGCCGAGCGTAACACGACCATCGGTATCAATGTCTCTGGCGACGGTTCCATCGTGCGTCGTAACCAGGTCGTCGACACTGGAGGTTCTACGGTGACAACCTCAGCTCTCGGTATCCAGGTAACCGGCAGCGGAGTAAGGGTATTGAACAACGATGTGGACGGTATCGAGGCGACCGATAATGGAAACGGATACGGGATCTTCGTAGTCGGCGCAACCGGAGCCATCGTTCAGGATAACCGGGTTACCAATTTATCATCTGTGACGGGCGCGTCGGCTGGTATTGCTATCGGCCTCGCAGACGCTCTCGTCGAGCGCAACGTCGTAAGCGCGCTTAATGATCCGCCGGATTACGGGATTTACTTCGTGCTTGGCATCGGCGGTTACCGAGACAACTACGTCTATGGTGCAACCACGCCTTTCTCGGGCGGCACCAACGGTGGCGGCAACGATTCCCTGTAACCAGTGTCCAGCTGTCCTACGGAAGCGAGGTCCGAACTATCGGTACCTCGCCCGCGAGATACTGCAGTCGGCGCGACGAAACCGGGCATTCGGCTAACCGCCCCGCGTCGGCGAGGGACTGCTTGACAACCACCAGCGGCCCCTTATTCGACCGTCTCTCACCAATTAACCGTGCAAGCGGCAGGGCGGAAAAGCGACGCACCCGATTGTTGGCCCTTCCCACCTCATCTGGGTCAAGGCGGCAAGCACATAAACTGGCCAGGCAATGTTTGTTCGATTGCGTCTTGACCGATTCCTCCTGCGTAATCGAGAAGCGACGGGAGAAGAAGTAGGTTCAAGGTTGCTGCAGAACCACAGTCCGTGAACTCTAAGATGCTCGTGTCGGCAATGGTAATTTCGGCATCGACCGCAGCGATCTCGTAGAATCGAGAATCGCACTCAGGTACAAGTTCCATTGAACCGTCAACATCGACTTGGACGTTCTGCGCCGAAAGCTGGCATTGGTCGTTAAACAACAAACTGCTCAACTCCACGCCGATTTGCGTGTCATCAAAATCTAAGCTCGCTTGGATGGTAGAAGAATCTGCGTTGAATCCTGCGTCACTTACTGTTACGTGGATCATGCACCCGGTAGAGCCGTCGCCGCAGGTGGTGTCGCTACAGACCGTGACCGTCGTGCCGCTTACGGTCGAGCTCCGCTCCGGTACGCAGATATCGAAGCCTGCGGGATCCGTAAGCTCGAGGATCAGCGAATCGGCGTCGTAACATTGGATATCGCCGGCGGAGAGAATGCCAGCGATGGAAACCTCGGGGTGAAAGCGGATCACAGGCGCCGACAGTTCCAGATAAACCCCGGGGTCGACCCAGAGATTCGGCCCCACGTCAATAGCGTTGCACGCGATGACATAAGTGTCGTCCGTGATGTACTGATTCAAAAGCTCATCATCGACCGGCACAGCTGCGAAAACCCCGCAGGTTTGCGAAGCGATTAGCCCGGCGAAGAGGAAACTGTTAAGCCTTGGTTGCACGTCTGCACCTCAAAACCGTTCTTGAAATCAGTTGTAATCGATTCAAAGCTAGGCCGAGATCAAAGATTGGCGGTAATCAAGAGCATGGGAAACGCATTCACGCGAACGGTCGCATTGTCGGGAAAACTATCATCCGCAGACCCTTACAGCAAGGAAGTTCATACAGAGATCCGCCCGGCCTGCCTCGTCTCCGACGGCCAACGTCCGGAATCAGCATCAACCGGTCGCTCAGCGGACGTGCCTTGACCGGCAGCTTTTAGCCGGACAGCGACCTTGCGGTCGAGCAGCGGCGGCGCAGGCTATTTGACTCTGCAACAGTCACTTCCCGACCCCTGAAGAGGATCGCATTCTACCCTTGATCGCTGGCCAGGCACGGACCGCGGAATTGCTCCGGAACGTTGGCCGGACATTGGCCGCAGTCCTCGTTACCCGGTACGGCGAAGTCGATCTTGCGCGGATAGGGCAGATCGAGCCCGTCCATGAGGGCGACGAAGTCCTCCTTGGAGCGACCGCAACCGAGGCGCGGGTTGCGGGCCTTCTCTTGGGCGATGCTGGAGACGAAGCGCTGCTCGTAGTCGTGGCCGGGGTAGACCAGGGTCTCGCCGGGCAACGAGAACAGCTTGCTGTAGATGCTGTCGTAGAGGTCCGCGGCGCTGCCGGATTGGAAATCGGTGCGGCCGCAGGCTTCGATCAGCAAGGCATCGCCAGTGAACAGGAGCTTCTGTACCTGTGTATCGATGAGGTAGGCGTGGTGATGGTCCGTATGTCCGGGCGTGAACAGTGGATACAGCGTCACCGAGCCCACGCGCAAGGGCTCTCCCTCCCGCACGCCGATGTCGGCGCAGGGCAGATCGAGCATCTTCGGGTAGGCGATCTGGCACTCCGTGCGCTGCTTGAGCCTCCACGCGCCGGTGAGGTGATCGGCGTGGACGTGGGTCTCCAGCGTCGCCATCAAGGTCAGTCCCAGGTCCTCGAGCACTTGCAAGTCGCGCTCCGCGGTATCCAACACGGGGTCGATCAGGATGGCCTGACGTGTCTTCTCGCAGCCGATGAGATAGGTGTAGGTGCAAGAGTCGGCTTCTAGCAATTGCTTGAATAGCATGGGTCACTCCGGCAAGAGCAGTTAGAGGAAGGGTTGGGGTTTGTAACACCGAGTAATCTGCCCGTTCCAACGCGCGACATCTGCATCAGGTCGCCGTCTCGGAGCTCGGACGCCTCGTTCGCGGAAACCGTCCGCTATCGCGCAGCGAGCTGTTTTTCGCCGACCGCACGACGCTCTACCCGCTCAGCCCGAGCAACGTATCGCACCGTCGGGATCACGGCCGACGGCTTACAGCTCGAAGCCGTTGCTGGGCGGGGTCTCCTTTTCGAGAATGCCGAAAAAGTAGACTCCAGTTTGGTGTGCCCAGGCAAGCGTTGCCCGGTCCGGAGCCGGTCTTTTGCTGGAGAACGCTCGCGCGGGATAAGGATCTGATCGCGGTGCGCGATATCGCTGACACGCAGCCGCACCAAGTCACAGCCATGCGGCTAGCTGTCGATTCCTAGGAATAGATCCACCTGCGACCGCAGGACGGCCGCGGACAATTCGTGGTTGCTCGGGTATCGGCGGCCGCGGGACGCATCCGCCGGTTAACGCAATAACCACTCGACCCGACAGCGCACGAATCGTTGTACACAGGCTCCCTTGCCGGTCACCGTATTGACCCTGTCTTGCGCAAGATCAAGTTTAGAGCGTTCGATCGGCCCAAAATGATTTGTGAATGTCCAATGCTGAGGTAATGTTCCAGCACGTGTCGAGAGCCTTGATTGGCTGGTCGCGCCAATGGTGCAGCTGGAGCGCGTGCGGATAGGGCTCGAATAAGTGCTCGATGGCGAGATTGTCGCCGGGATGTTCGGCTCACCATGGTTTCAACGTTTTGAGTTTCTACGATTTCTCCGAGAAACTCTACCAAAGAGGAGGTCGCTATGATGAAGAATTTGGCTGTAACGGCTTTGGCGCTGGCGACAGGTGTCTTCGCCGTGGCGGTGCCGGCGGAGGTTGACCAGCCGACGGTTGACGCGGTTCGAACGCTGTGGGAGAGCCAGCATAAGGCGCTCGATGCCCACGATGTCGACGGCGTGCTGGCCACTTATGCCGATAGCGACGATATCATGCTGATGGGCACCGGACCCGGCGAGCACTGGGTCGGGAAGGCTGAGGTCAAGGACGCCTATGCCCACTTCATGGAAAATTTCGACCCTCATAGCATGGAGGTCAAGTGCGGCGAGGGTGCCGGCAGCTCCCATGGCGACGTTCTCTGGCTGACGGCGGTGTGTCATTTCACCGATCAGCAGAAAGACCAGACGCGCGAGTACGTGGCCAATGTTTCCGCGGTCGTGCTCAAGCAGGGCGATGCCTGGCGCTTCCACACCATGCATTTCTCTCATCTGACCGGTAGCGGTGAAGCAGAGCAGCAGAACACCTCAAAGTAGCGGAGATTCTTTCATGACAGACAAACAAAAACCGGCAGCGAGCCATCGCGAACCTGAAACGATGGGCAAGGCAACCGAGGAACAAGACTCGCAGAGCCGGCGTGAGTTTCTCATCGGGCTGGGCAAGTGGTCGCGGGTAGTAATCGCCGGCGCCGTCTTCGGTGGGGCGATGCTTACTCAAAAGACTGCCGAGGCGGGCTGGATCAACCGACGGGGTTGTTGCCGGGGCGGCAGCTGGGTCGACGGGCGCGGGAGCGGCGGCAGTTGGGTCAATCGACGTGGCGGTGGTTTCGGCGGGAGCTGGATCAACCGTCGCTGATCGCCACCGCAGGTACGGACGATATACCGCCGGCGGGCCTGCAGATGCCTAACTCAACAGGATCGTCGGCGAGCGCTATCGTTTACCATATTCCGCTCGCGCAGCTCGCTGCATACCGGGGCCAACGAGTGATCGTGCGCAGCGACAACCCACTCGAGCTCGCAACGCGTCTTGGCGAAGACGACCTGAACAACCTGGCGTATGTGCAGCTGTGCTCACTGCCTGCCGGTACCGAGCGCTTGACTCATTGGGCCGTGGACTTGCCAATCGAGTTGGCGGTGGAGGACCCGGCAGAGGACTTTGCGCAGCTTTACCGCTACGCCAAGCTGCTCGACAACCACCCGGTGCGGGTAGCCTTGCCGGTTACGCGCGGTTTCGAAGATGCGGTACGGCTGGCGTTGTCGTTGCAATTTGCCGTCAGACTTCATGTCCGCCAGCCCACAGCACCGCTGATCGAGCAGATGGCGCGTCTGCTGGATGATTATCTGCATCGACCGACGGTTGCGCAGCCGATCGAGTATTTTCACAACCTGCTGCTCGGACTCTGTCGCGAGGAACCAGTCAACCTGTGGGCAATTCAGGAAGAAGACCCAGCGCTCATACGCTACGTCGACGACCGAGGCGAGGAGCGACTCCCTGGCAAGCTGTCAGAAGCTGAACCCGGGTCCGACCCGGCGGTCTTTGTCGCGCACTGGGGCGACACTCTGCTGGCCGTGGGCGCGGAGTGTGGCGAGTGCCCGTTCTTCGCCCCCTGCCGCGGCTATTTCAAGTGGCCGCAGCGCGATTACGACTGTGCCGGCGTAAAGTCCCTGTTCCACATCCTGCAAAACGCGGCCGACGAAATCAGAGGCGATCTCGCCGCCGCGCCTCCGGCCGGCAAACCCCACCCGCCATGATCGGCAACTCGTTTTCCCTCGTTTTGCTCTCCACGAACCAGTGCAACGCCGCCTGCGACTACTGCTTCGAGGACAAGACCGCCGAGCGCCTCAGTCTCGAGCACCTCCGGCGCATTCTCGACAAATTGATGGATTACATGGACGCGAATCAGATCGACGCGCTGAGCATCCACTGGCAGGGCGGCGAGGCGATGCTGTTGCCACCGCAGTGGTACCAACAGGCATTCAAGTTAATTCGGAATGCAGCCGAGACCCGTGGAAAACGGGTCGATCACGGATTGCAGACCAACATGCTGGCTTACAGCTCCAAGTGGAATCCGGTCATCGCGGAGATGTTCGGCAACAGCATCAGCACTTCGCTGGACTACCCCAATCTGCACCGCAGGGTACCCGGTCGCGATCCCGAGAGCTATACGGCGATCTGGGAGCGCAAGGTGCGCATGGCGCGCGCCGCGGGTATCGACGTCAAGGTGATTTCGGTCGTCAACCAGGGGACGCTCGAAATCGGCGCGGAACGTTTTTGGGACTACTTCGTCGACGAGCTCGGGGTCTTCGATTTTCAGATCAACACCCCGTTTCCGGGGGGCGAAACGAACGAGGTCAAGCAGGGCATGACCCTCGACATCGAGGAGCTGGCCCGGTTTCACTGCGAGCTGGCCGACATCTGGCTCGAACGCGGCCACGGTGACGATGTGCGTATCGGCCCATTCGACGAACTGCTCAATTATTTCACCCACCGCGACGCCTTTCTACCCTGTATCTGGGGGCAAAACTGCGCCGATGAGCTCGTCGCTATCGATGCCAGAGGCAATGTGGCCCAGTGCGACTGCTGGGTGACCAGTTATCCGGATTTTCGTTTCGGCAACATTCTCGAATGCGACAGCCTGACCGAGCTGTTGGACAAGAGCGAGGCACGCCGGCACTTTTACGAGCGCCCGATCAAGCTGGTACAGGGGGACTGTATCCGGTGCGACTACCTCGCTCTTTGCCATGGCGGTTGCCCGGTGCGGGCCTACAGTGTGAACCGGACGCTATTCGAGAAGGATCCGTACTGTCACCTTTATAAGACGCTGTTCCGCCACCTCGAAAACCGGGCGGCGCAGCAGCTGATGGGTGCTCGTTAGCAGACCTTCGGAAGTGGGTCGACAAAGGTCGTCGTGACAGGCGCAGCGTCGGGCGATCAAGAATCCGAATCGACTGGGACGATTTCCGGGACGAGGCAGGAAAATCAGGACGGAGAGACCGAGAATCTGTCTCTGGAATACTTCCGAGTGGTTCTTGCGTTGGCTTCTGGATCTTGGTTATGCGGAAAGACAAATGCAGAATTGGGCTATCTGGTCAATTGTCTTCCTTGCAGTGGATCTCGCGCTGGCTTTTTCGGTCACGATCCATGCCGTACTCCAATAGCCCGATGCCGGGCTGTAATCGGTTGGGCAGCCTTGACGTAGAGGGATGAAATGATCATCCCATGCCGATTCCTTTATAGCGGCGGCTGAGGGGCGATATTTTGTCGCGGTGGTCATGAACCGGGTTTTGGCGCTTTGCCTGTCGCTGCTGCTGGCGCACGGAGCACAGGCCGTTGACGCGCCACGACTTCGGTTCAGGGTCGCGGATCAAACCGTCAAAACCTTGGACCTTCCCCAGCTTCGCTCCCGGCTTGCGGCGCACGACATCGAACTGTTCGATCCGCATTACGAGAAGCCGAAGCACTTTCGCGCATTCGCCCTGGCCGACGTGATGGATGCGGCATTCGGCGACCGCTGGCGAAGTGACGATCACACGGAGGTCGTGTTCGTCGCATCCGATGGCTACCGCTCGGTGAGCGATCGGGACAAGCTGAAGGAGGAGGGGGGATATCTTGTCTTTGCCGATCTCGACCTGACCGATGGTTGGGAGGCGATCGACCGAAAGCAGACGAATCCGGGACCCTTTTACGTGGTCTGGCTGGGCGCGGAGCAGAGCACCGCGAGCGCTTATCCGTGGCCCTGGCAGCTCGCGGAGATCGCCATCCTGCGCTTTCGGGATCAGTACCCGGCGGTATTCCCTGCGGGGGCGGCGGAAGACTCCTCGGTCATGCGCGGCTACTTACTGTTCAAGAATCGCTGTTTCCGCTGCCATGCCATGAACGAGCAGGGCGGCAAGGTCGGTCCGGACCTCAACGCTCCCATGAGCGTGGTGGAATATCGGTCGCCCATGATGATTCGTGAATTCATCCGCCACCCGTCGCGCTATCGCCATACGCACATGCCCGATCACGAAGATCTCTCCGACCGGGATCTGGAAGATCTACTGGACTACTTGCGCTATCAGGCGCGCCCCGGTCGTTCCTTGGAAGAAAGCTCGACAGAAGCTCTCGGGCGAGGAAAACGGCAGACAACACCCTGATTGCCGCTGCGTTGATGTCCCCGTATCCTGGATTGAATCGTCCGGCCGTAGGATCAAAGCTCAGGCGTTGTGAATGAGCTTCACGTACAGATAGCCTGAGGTCATCGCGAGGAAAAAGACGATTCCCGCCCAGCTGATCAGGGTCAAGAATAGGCCTGGGCGATGGGCTTGTGGGACGTTTTCTCCCCTCATGACCTTAAAGTTGATAAAGGCGAGAATAGGCGATGTAAGGAACGACACGACTGTCGCGAAGGTCAGGAGCTGCAGCAGATTCTCGACAAGGAAGAGAACGACGGCCGCCGCCAGTAGTCCGGACACCAGGGTCCAGATTTGGTAGATCCTCTCGAAGCGCTTGGGTGGAAACTCTCCGATCAAGACGCAGCAGGCGGCGAGGGAGCGCGGATATCCGTCAAGACAGGTCAGCGTGGTGCTGAACATGGTTACAAAGGCGGCGCTGAGTATGAGGAGGCGTGACCAGTCGCCAATCGTGGCGGTATAGAGATTGACGAGTTGTTGCGAGAAGCCGATACCGGTGGGCGAGAAGCTTTCACCCGTGCCGAACATCACGAGTGCCCCGAGGGCGACAAAGAGGACAGCGAGGACGGTGGCAGAGATATAGCCGATGTAAAAATCGATGGCCGACTCTTTCACCGTGGCGAAGTGCCCTGTTTGCTTTTCGCGGCTGAACATCCAGAGTGAGGACCAGGCGGAAAGATCGATGGGTGCGGGCATCCAACCGAGCAAGCTGATGAGAAATGCAAAGGACGCCCAGGTATAAGGGCTGGCGGCGACGAAGTCTGCGGCGATTTGGGGGCGATTGGGGATCGCGAAAATAACGGCAGCGACCGTGGCGATAGCCAGGAAGGTGATGATTATTTTTGCGAAGCCGTCGAGCAGCTTGTAGTGCCCGAGTAGGAGCAGGAGCACGCAAAGGATAATTAAAAAGACCGTAAGTTGAGGCACGGTCGCTCCCGCGATGCCGTATCCGGCAAGGAGTGCACCGCTGAGCATGCTGACTCCGGCAATATTGATCGTTCCAGTGAGTATATTGACGGCAAGGAAAATCCAGACGTAGATCACGCCGTGGCGATGGTAGCCCGCCAGGAGGCTTTCGCCGGTGGCTGAGGTGTAACGCTGGCCGTAGAGGAAGAAGGGGAGCTTGAGCAGGTTTGCGAGGATAACCAGCCACAGGAGCGACCAGCCGAACTCCGCGCCGGCGCGTGTGGACCAGACCAAGTGAGAGCCGCCGACGGCGGCGCAGGCAACGAGGATTCCCGGGCCTAGGGCTTTCCACAGATTCGAGAGAGAGGATGTGGTGGTTCTTGTACTCATACCGGGATTGCTCGTGAACGTCGACATGCCGCTGATAACCGCCTGGCTGATGCCTACGCTTTGAGGGTCAGGCTGCGGGTACGGGTAACAGTGGGGTGGGCAAATCCTGTCGGCGCGGTCCGATCACCGACGCCGGATAGAACTAGGCGAGTTGCAGCGCCTGCGGTTAAGCCTGGATAAGGGGGGACCAAGGTACACTTCTCCAGGCGTGGCTCGCGACACATGACAAGCAGTCGAAGCGCTTATTTTCGAGGTTGCGATGTGACTCGGAGCCGGCCAAAGTCCCTTGAACGGCTCAGGTGCCTGTCGCGCTCCTCCAGCGTGCGGCGCCTGTTCCCTGCCTCCCGTGCACCCGCGGAACCGGGAGACCCGGGTCGTGCGACTAGGGACAAGACCCCTTGTCGCCAGCGACCTTGCCGGTGAGGACAAGGAAGCCGTCGAACGGCCCCATGACCCCCATGGCCTCCATCTTGGGTCCCTTGAACTTGAGCTTCCCGGTGGTCATGGCACCCATAGCCCCACAGCCGAATTTTCCTTCACCCATGCAGGTCCAGTCCTCGTCGGTCGCATGCATTAGATAGTCCACATCGTAATTCGGCTCGGCGTGCTTGACGGCGCCGCCGTAACTGCAGTATGCCTTTCCGTCCTTGTCCGAGATCTCGAGCTCGACTTTGCTCTGGTCGCCGCACTTTTCGCGGTAAAGGTGGATCAGCTTGTAGCCACGGTCGTCGTTATTGGCTGCCCAGGACTCGCCGCCGAGTGCGGTGGCCAGGTTCGATTTGTTCCATTCGCTGCACATCTGCGACGCCCATTGAGCGTCCATGAAGATCGCGGCGTTGGCACCGCCCGAAAAAGCCAGGGCAATCGCCGGTAGGGCACGGGTTAGTTCGCGAATCATGTCTTCTTCCTCGTGGTCCTCGATTGGGGTGTCTTGGTGCTACCCCGTGAATACTGATGCTTGTGCATGCCGCCAATTCTAATCGCAACGGAGATGCGGCCGCGACTCTTAGCCGGGTTCGTAGCCAAAAAACATGCCGATGATGTTCCTGGTTACCGACAAACGCGCGGCCAGCCTCAGGTGCCGCTCTGGCATCGGTGGAGTCCGATTCGCTAAATATCCGAGTCCTCGAATCATTGCCGGCAACTCGTTTGATCGAGCTTGATGAAGCTGCCCCGCACCGAGTCTTCGCTGACCACCTTGCTCATGCCCAACAGCGTCGTCAGGACGTCGACGCCCGCGCCGATGTCTACGGGCTCGGCATCACCGCCGTCCTTGCGCTACGAGGCGTAGACCCCGACCTGTACGAAGTGCGGAGCGATCGGGACGGCTTCATCGACTGGTTGCCTATTTCGGCTGCTGTCAAGCCCGTGCTGTCACGAGCCGTCGCTTGGAAGGCGCTCGATCGTTACGAGACCATCGACACATTCTGTGCGGCGTTGAGGCAAGCGCGAGCAGGCCGAGTCCGGGGCAGCTGCATTCCCGATCAGCGCCGCTAGGGAAACGGACGTGCGCCCCGAGCCAACGCCTGCGGCCTCAACTGAGGGGACCTCACACGAAGGCGTCGAACCCAATGGGCCAACCCCCTTTCGCGATCCGTTTCGGGGATCGCTCTGCCAACGGCCCCGAGATGATCTGGCTTCGCGGTGGGACCTTCCGCAGGGGCAGCCCGCAGGGAACCGGCCATGATGGCGAGCAACCAGTGCACGAAGTCACGCTGAGCAATTGTGCCGTTGGTAGGTACCCGGCCACGGTGGGCGAGCTCCGACACTTCGTAGATGCGACCAGTTGTCGCACCGAGGCCGAGCGAGGCGACGGGGCGTACGTTTGGCATGAGGGCAATTGGATTGAGAAACAGGATGGGAGCTGGCGCAACCTCTATATGGAGCAGAACGATAGCCACCCCGTGCTCTGCATCAGCTGGAACGATGCCAAGGCCCGCTGCGATTGGCTCAGCGGGCAGACCGGCCAGGCCTATGGGCTGCTGACGGAAGCCCAATGGGAGCGTGCCTGCCGGGCCGGCACCGAGGCAGCCTATTGCTTCGGTGATGGGGAATCGGAGCGCGAAAATTATGCCTGGTACAGCGGCAATGCCGGAGACGGAGCTCGACGCGAGAGCAGGCTCCTTCAAGGGTTTCCGGAAACCGTTGCACCCGGAAACTGTCCGCCGAGCATCTTAGGCGTATCATGTGCCGGCGAGTGGGTGATTTCGCCGAGGCTAACCGCAAATCTGTCCTGATCAAATCAAGGTAATTCGGAGTCTAGCGTGCAAGCTGAAAGTCTTTTGGGCTTCCTGATCATTGGAGCCATTGCCGGCTGGATCGCCGGCAAGCTGATACAAGGTGGTGGATTCGGTATCCTGGGCAACATCGTCGTCGGCGTCCTCGGAGCGGTCATCGGAGGAGCCGTCTTTGGCTTCGTAGGCATAGCCTCGGGCGGTCTGATCGGCTCGCTTGTGACCGCGGTCGTCGGCGCTGCTATCCTCTTGTTCGTGGTCGGGTTGTTCAAGAAGCAATGAGAGCGGTGTAGTCCGCATCCGGCCGTCAGCTAATCGATCGCACGCCGAGGCGTCCGGACAGGCAGCGAACCGTCGGCATCTTCAGCGAGGACGAATGCGATGCGTTCCTCGATGCGAGGGTAACCCGGGTTCGCACTGGACGGGAATTGGTCCCCGCGGTTGCGTTCGATCACTGAAAAGCCGCGATTACAGAGCCCTGCTGCGCCGACGCCCGTCCGATGCCTGTCCACAACGACGATGTTGCCGGGGTTTTCGAGAAGATCGCCGATTTGTTGGAAATCCGAGGCGAGAATCCCTTCCGCGTGCGCGCCTATCGCAACGGGGCACGCGAGGTTCGAGGCCTGCCGACAGAGCTTGCCGGCTTGGCGGAGAAAGATCCCGATCTCACACGTCTCCCCGGTATCGGGGAGGCCCTCGCCGGTAAGATCCGGGAGATCCTCGAAACCGGCACCTGTCAGACCCTGAGAAGGCTCGAGAAGCAGCTTCCACCGGATCTGACCGAGTTGTTGCGCCTCCCGGGCCTGGGTCCCAAGCGCGTCCACGCCTTGCACTACGATCTGGATATCCACACGCCGGAGCAGCTCTATCGCGCTGCCAAGGACGGGCGCCTGCGCGCGTTGCCCGGCTTCGGTCCCAAGACCGAGGCGGCCATCGTTTCTGCTTTGGAGGCCCATTTGAGCACTGAGCATCGCCTCGAGCTGGCTACTGCCGCCCGCTACGCCGAGCCTCTTGTGGCCTGGATCGAGGGCACCGACGGAGTGGACCGCGTCGTTGTCGCAGGCAGCTACCGGCGCGGTCGGGAGACCGTCGGCGATCTCGATATCCTGGTAACCGCGGCGGATGCCGATGCGGTAGTGAACCGCTTTGTCGCCTACGACGAGGTAGAGCGGGTGCAGTCGCGGGGAAGCACCCGTTCCACCGTGTTTCTGCGCAGCGGATTGCAGGCGGACCTTAGGGTGGTGCAGGGGCGAAGCTTCGGTGCGGCCCTGCACTACTTCACCGGCAGCAAGGCCCATAATATCGCAATTCGTGCATTGGCCCGGGCCCGCGGGCTCAAGATCAACGAGTACGGTGTCTTCGAGGGCGACGAGCGCCTCGCCGGCGAGACGGAGGAAAGCGTCTTCGCCGCCGTCGACTTGCCCTTCATCGCGCCCGAGCTCCGAGAGAACCGCGGCGAGATCGAGGCTGCTCGTAACGGCTTGCTCCCGGACCTCGTCGAGCTCTCGGACCTGCGCGGCGATCTGCATTGCCATACGGTCGCCACCGACGGCCACGGAACATTGGAGGAGATGGCTCTGGCCGCTCTGGAGCGGGGTCTCGAATACCTGGCGATCACCGAGCATTCAAAGCGCCTGACGATGGTCCACGGCCTCGACAGCCGGGGCCTGTTGCAACAGCTGGAGCGGATCGACAAGCTCAACGAGACGCAGAAGGGCCTGCGGATTCTCAAGGGAATCGAGGTCGACATTCTGGAAGACGGCGGGCTTGATCTTCCGGACGCGGTCCTGGGCCGGCTGGACCTGGTGGTCGGCGCCGTGCACAGCAAGTTCCATCTTACGCGTGCTCGGCAAACCAGGCGCATCCTCAAGGCGATGGATCACCCTCATTTCAGCATCCTTGCCCACCCAACCGGCCGTTTGATCGAGGGGCGCGAGCCCTACGACGTCGATATGGCGCGCGTCATTCGTCACGCGCGCGACCGCGGTTGCTTCCTCGAGCTGAACGCCCACCCGGAACGGCTCGATCTGACCGACACCCACTGTCAGATGGCCCGGGAGGAAGGCGTGCTTGTGAGCATTAACTCGGACGCGCACAGCAGGCTGGACTTCGCCGATCTCCTCTACGGAGTCAGCCAGGCCCGACGCGGCTGGTTGGAAGCCAAGGACGTTCTCAACACCCGTCCCCTTCCGGAGCTCCTCCAATTGCTGGGCAAAACGATGTGAAGGGCGCCTCTGGCGCTGCACGAAGAACCTCGTGTTTGGCTTCGAGCAGAAACGCGCGTTTTCGAATGCCCTCTCAGTCTCGCTTGCGCGGCTAGACTTAAAGAAGGAAACCACAATCGCAACGGGAGAGAGTCATGACAAACCTCAGTCGAATGGCGGAGCAACATATGCTCGAGTACGAGTCCCGCCAAAAACACGTTGACGAGCTTTTCGAGCGGGTGCGCGAGAAGACGGCCACCGGAGCGGAGCATTCGGACATCCGCGCACGGCTGGAGGAGCTCGAAAAGGAACAGGACAGGCTTACAGTTCGGCTCGATGAGTTCAAGCTCAAAGATCCGCAGAACTGGCGCGAGGAGGAAATCGAGAAATCCGGCCTCATGGGGCTTTGGGACGCACTCGCACAGCAGGTCGAGAAGCTGGCCGAGCGGCTCGATAAGTAACCGCTGGATCCGCGATCACGACTTCGCTGCACCGGCGCGAATCGAGGAGGGCGGTCACGCGAGCTCCGGGTCTGGACGCGAGGGGATGTGAAAAACGAACTGACGGCACACTCAAAAGCAACGTAACAGAGCGCTGCTCGAGGAATTGGAGGCAGTCAACGAGCTCGGTGAGTCATTCACTGTCCAGGAACTAGC
>JAJDOL010000325.1 GCA_022340195.1 Chromatiaceae bacterium | reverse complement strand
CGCGGACCTGGATCCGGAGGTCACCCTTTCCTTCAAAGGTGAGGACGCCGATCAAAAGGAGGCCGGGGATTTCCTGGCGAGCGCTTTCCTGACGGCGCTCTTTCTCATGACCCTGATCCTGGTAACCCAATTCAACAGCCTTTACCAGGCCGGCATGGTGCTGTCGGCGATCGTCTTCTCCACCGCGGGGGTCCTGCTCGGGCTGCTCATTACCAACCAGCCCTTCGGCATTGTGATGGTCGGGCTGGGTATCATCGCTCTCGGCGGTATCGTGGTAAACAACAACATCGTACTCATCGACACCTACAATCAGCTCAGGAGGGAGGGCCTGGATCCTGTTGAAGCCGCTCTGGAGACGGGCAGGCGGCGCATGCGACCGGTGTTTCTCACCGCATTCACGACGGTGCTCGGGTTGATGCCCATGGTGCTGGCCATGAACATCGACCTGATCGGGCGGTCGATCTCCTTTGCGGCGCCCTCCACTCAGTGGTGGACCCAGCTCTCCAGCGCTATCGCGGGAGGGCTGACCTTCGCCACCTTGCTGACCCTGGTGCTGACGCCTTGTCTGCTGGTGCTGGGAGAGCGAATGATGGTAAAAATGCGCTCGTTCCGCCCCGTCCTTGGCAGAGGCTTGGCGCCCTCTGCAAGGCGATCAGGTATCGGATTAGGTATCCTGATCGGTTGGAATCTGCCGCAGCCGGGTTGGGCAAAATCTTTGCAGGAAAGAACCATTTCCACGATCAGACGAGCGCTCAGCGACGGCAACGGCTGAGGGTCTGAAAAGATCGCGGCCTGTGATCGGCGGAATTACTTCGAGTGTGCTCGCCGGACCGGTACCGATTGTGCCTTTACCCCGCAGTTCCCAGGGGCTAAGCGAGAGCAAGTAATCTCGGCGAATTCGTGAGTGCGGCTCGATAACGTCAGGCCACAGCGCATACCGCACGATGTGTTGGTCATTCGCAGCATGCTGCGACCCAGTTCTCGATCCTCTTTTCTTCTTTTTGATAGAGTCCGACGCAAGCTCTGTACGTGGTTGACGAACGAGGTGCGCAAGTACGCAATCGGTACTCGGCAATAACCCGAGGAAAGCAACGCGCTCCGATGCTCCTGATGTGCTGCCGGGGCTGGAGTCGTTCCGCTTACGACTCAATGCAAATCGCTATCATTTTCGAAGAGAATAAATGAGTTACTGGCTGTGGGATACATCCCTATCCGTTGGCATTGATGTCATTGATGCGCAACATCGTCGCATCATTGACTACCTCAACGAGCTCGAGGTGGCCAAGGAGAGCGCCGATCGAGATACCGTGTCAGAAGTCCTTGCGGGATTAATCGATTACACACGCACTCATTTCCTCTTTGAGGAAGAGCTCATGACACAGGCTGGATATACGCTATCCGATGAACATAAAGCGACTCACGATGCCTTTACCGCACAAATGATCAACTATGTTCGGCAGCATGAAAGCGGGCGAGACGTTACCAGAAAGCTGATGTCGGATTTGCGGATATGGTTAACCAATCACATCAAGAGAGACGATAAAGATTACGCGCGATCAGTGAGTAAGATAATAAATAAAGGATGGGTACGAAAGACCCGCGACAGCTTTTTCGGATAGCTGGATTCTCGAGTGCGTCGGTACTGGAATCCGAGTTCCGTAGCGCGTACTGTACAGATTATATCCAACGACGGAGGCCAAACCGTCCCGGTTGCGAGTCCGTGGCCGTGATCATACGAGCTCCACGGCCTCTTCGAGCGCCAGTCGCGGTAGCCGCGGATGCAGTCCGGATTCCTCACCGTACCCGATATTGGCGAGGAAGTTCGACCGAAACCGCCCGTCGGGGAAAAACTCTGCGTCCACCTTGGCATTGTCGAACCCGGACATGGGCCCGACGTCCAGCCCGAGGGCTCGCGCGGCAAGGATCAGGTAGGCACCCTGCAGAGTACCGTTTCGAAAGGCGGTCGACTCTGCCAGGACGCTGTTTGATGCGAACATGTCTCGAGCATCGGGCGAGTGGGGCCAAAGCCTCGGCAGGTGCTCGTAGAATCTCGTGTCGTGGGCGACGATCACCGTAACCGGCGCCTGCCTGACCTTCTCGACGTTGCCTGCCATAAGCCAAGGCGCGAGCCGCGCCTTGGCTTCGGGCGTTCGAAGAAAGACAAACCGCCCCGGCAGGCAGTTCATACTCGTCGGGCCCCATTTAAGAAGGTCGTAGAGATTTGTGAGCTGTTGATCGGTTACAGACCGTCCCTGCCAGCTCGGGAAGGTGCGGGCCGTGCGGAAGAGCTGGTCGAGCGCGTTGGCGTCGAGCGGTTGTTTCATATCGGATTCTCCCGTCGAGTCGAGCTTGTTTGGGGACGTTCGGCGTGATCTTGTGCGCCCAGGTGCCTTCCAGCATATCGCTTACGCTCTCCATTTCTCTGTTTCCGTAGGTGGTAAAGCCGCTCCGGGGCGCGACGATGTCGTCGTCGAGCACGCGCTGGTTGGACACCCCGACTTGGTGAGGGTCCCGCAAGTCGTCGCAGGAGAAGTTGTGGTGGCTGTCGCGCCAATCAAGCCTGGATGCCCTGTTTCGACTCGCGCGCATCTCGTCGCGTCGCATCGGTATGGCGTCGATTTTCAGGGAGAAGCTGGAACACTTGGACATCGCGGTCGAGTAGCGCATCGCGTCGCAGCGCTATGTCACGTTCGCGGGTTGTCTACTCGGCTCCAATTCACGCCGGAGCATGAGATCGCCGGAAGGTCCACCGCCAGAAGTAGCTTGTATACCTACTGCGATTCATTTAAAGGTTATTGGCATGGCGACGAGCTACCGGATCGCGACGCGCAAGGAAGAGGATCGCTACATTGGTCCGGCCCTGTGGCGGGAGCAAACGCCGCAGCAGGAGGATCGTGGCTACCCGATCCTCCGGGATGCACCCGGGACCTACGTGTACCAGCAATAGACGCCGGTTTTTCTGCGGGGCGGATGCCCATTCTCACGGCGTTGGCCAGGGTAGACCCCTCCGGGTTGATGGGACCGAACGCGATACGCGAAACGGCGAACCGCCCGCGAGTGACGAACAGCTAGAGGATTTGCGATGGTCGAGAATGACTACTTTACCGGGCGCATCCTGGAGGTCGATGGCGGATTGCGTTTATAAGGGGCTTTTAACAGGTCCTGGCGACGTCAACCGGGAGGTGGCATGCCCGCGACTCTCACGCGTTACTCTCACATTCTCGAAATCGTCGGGGATATCCTCAAGGTCCGAGTGAGCAGCGTCTCGGGTCAGGCCACCGGCGTGTGTTTCGACGACCTGGCGCGGGTAGATGACCCCAACGGGTTCGAGTCCCTGGCGCGGGTCATCAAGGTCGAGCGCGAAGTGGTCTCGCTGCAGGTCTTCTCCGGCACCAAGGGCCTGTCCACCCGTGCTACGGTGCAGTTTCTCGGCCACCCGATGCGGGTTATCTACTCGGCGAATATTCTGGGGCGGGTGTTTCGCGGTGACGGCAGGCCCCTGGATACGGGCCCCGACCTCGCGCACGAGCCCAAGCTGCCCCTGGGCGGCCCGTCGGTGAATCCGGCCCGGCGCCTGCTGGCCTCCAAGATGATCCGCACCAACGTGCCCATGATCGACCTTTTCAACAGCTTGGTGGAGAGCCAGAAGATTCCCATCTTCTCGGTGGCGGGCGAGCCTTACAACGCATTGCTCGCGCGGATCGGCATCCAGGCCGACGCGGACATCCTGGTGTTCGGAGGGCTGGGGCTGATCTTCGACGACTACCACTTCTTCCGCTGCCAATTCCAGGATGCCGGCGTGTTCGCGCGCACCCTGATGTACGTGAACTTGGCCTCGGACCCCATCGTGGAACGGCTGCTGGTACCGGACATGGCCCTGGCCGTTGCGGAGCGGTTCGCGGTGGAGGAGGGCAAGCGGGTGCTGGTGCTGCTCACGGACATGACGGCCTTCGCCGACGCCATGAAGGAGGTCGGCATCGCCATGGAGAACGTGCCCTCCAACCGGGGTTATATGGGCGACCTCTACACCCAGCTGGCGCGCCGCTACGAGAAGGCGGCCGATTACCGGGACGGGGGCTCAGTGACCATCCTCACGGTCACCACCATGCCCGGCGACGACGTGACCCATCCGGTGCCGGACAACACCGGTTACATCACCGAGGGACAGTTCTACCTGCACGACGGGATGCTGGATCCCTTCGGCTCGCTGTCCCGTCTGAAGCAGCACGTGATCGGCAAGGTCACACGCGAGGACCACGGCCAGGTGATGAACACCATGATCCGGCTCTATTCCGGTGCCCGGGAGGCGGAGCAGAAACAGGCCATGGCGTTCGATCTGTCGCCTCTCGATCGCAAGCTGCTCCGGTTCGGGCGCCTGTTCCGAGAGCGCTTCATGAACATCGGCGTCAATATCCCCTTGGAGGAGGCACTGGATCTGGGCTGGCGGACCATGGCGGAGTGCTTCGAGCCCGCCGAGCTGCTCATGAAGCAGGCCCTCGTCGACAAGTACTACCCGGCTGTGGACGAGGGTCGCGCGGCCTGATGCCAAACCCATGACACGCCTCTCGCTCAGCAAGTCATCCTTGAGCCATGAGCAGCGCCGGCTCAAGACCTTCGAACGATTTCTGCCGTCCCTGGACATGAAACGCAAGCAGCTCCTGGCTCAGCGCGTGGCGGCCCGCACCGCCTTGGAACGGACCGGGGCGGCCATGGTGGAGCTGCAAGCGAAGGTGGAGACGGGCCTGCCCATGCTCTCCAACCTGGAGGTGGACCTTTCCGGTTTGGTGGCCCTGGAGGAGGTACGCGTCGGGCGGGAGAACCAGATGGGGATCTGGCTGCCCATCTTGGAGGGAATCGAGATGCAGGTCGCCCCCTACGGCCGTCTCGCCAAGCCCCATTGGGTGGACAGCCTGGTCGACGAGCTGAAGGCGATGATCGAGCTGCGCGTGCGCGAGCAACTGGAGCTGCGCCGTCTGGCCCTGCTGGAGGAGGCCCTGCGCACCCTCACCCAGCGGGTCAACCTGTTCGAGAAGGTGTTGATCCCCCGTGCGCGGGATCACATCCGGCGTATCGGCATCTACTTGTCGGATCAGGAGCGGGCCGCCGTGGTGCGGGCCAAGATCGCCAAGGACAAACGCCGCCGGGAGGGTCTGGCATGAGTATCGTGCCCCTTTGTCGGGTCACCCTGTTCGGCCTCCGGGAGGACAAATGCAGGACCTTGGAGGACCTCCAGTCCCTGGGTTGCCTGCACCTGGTGCCGCTGGCCCCGGAGCCCGAGGAGCCGGAGAGCGAGCCCCCGCGACATGCGGTAGAGGCACGCAAGGCCCTGCGTTTTCTGCTGGATGTGCCCGAGCGCCGGCGTCAGGTGCACGAAGCCCCGGACTTCGACATGGCCGCTACGGTGGCCCGGGTACTGGAAAATCAGCAGCGCCTGCGCCAGGTCCGGGACCGGTGCGACACCCTGGCGCAGCGAGCCCGGGAGCTGGCCCCTTGGGGGGATTTCCGCTTGCCTCCAGGGGACGAGCTGGGCGGGTTGCGGCTGTGGTTCTACATCCTGCCCAGCGCTCGGCTGCAGGCACTGCGGGGCCTGGACCTGCCTTGGCAGGTGGTGCACCGGGACAACCGCCAGGCCTGGCTGGTGGTTGTGAATGAGTCCGAGCCGAATCCGGATGCCTTGCCCGTGCCTCGCACCCATACCGGGGAGCAGTCGCTGTCCGAGGTGGAACGGCTCCTGGAGCAGGCCGAGATCGAGCTGGAGGACATCCTGGCGGAGCGGGAGTCCCTGACCCGCTGGATCTACCAGATGCTCGCCCATCTGGCCCGGGCGGAGGACAAGGCCGGTCTGCGCTTCGCCGCCAGCCTTGCCCTGGACAGCGATCCCTTGTTCGCCGTCCAGGGCTGGGCGCCGCAGCAAGACCGGGAACGCCTGGCAGAGTTCGCCGAGGAGCGGAGGCTGGCCCTGCACGCCGAGGCACCCGGTTCCAAGGACCAACCACCCACCCTGCTGGACAATCCGCCGCCCCTGGCCGCCGGAGAGGACCTCATGGGCTTCTACCAGATGCCCGCCTACAGAGATTGGGACCCTTCCGGAATCCTTTTCTTCTCCTTCGCCCTGTTCTTCGCCATGATCCTTTCCGATGCCGGCTATGCCGCCCTCCTGAGCCTGCTCCTGATGCTCTTGTGGCGGCGGCTTGGCCGCAGCGAGAGAGGCCGGCGCCTGCGCATACTGGGAGCGGTGCTGGCCGGCGCCTCGTTGCTCTGGGGCGTTCTGGTGGGCAGCTATTTCGGGATCGCTCCCCCGCCGGACAGCCTGGCGGGCTCCCTCCGGGCCCTGGACATCGAGGACTTCGTAACCATGATGCATCTCTCGGTGGGGATCGGTGTGCTGCACCTGGCAATGGCCAACGGCCAGCGGGCCTGGCGACATTGGGGCCGGCGCGAGGCCGGCGTGCACCTGGGCTGGATCGCGGCGATACTGGGGGGGTTCACCCTGTGGAGCGGGCTGCAGCAGCCCGGTATCCTGCTCGCCGGCCTTGGCTTGACCCTGGTATTCTGGCTCGGCGGTAGCCATCCCGCGGATAGCGTCAAGGGGTTGGCGTTGCGCCTGCTGCAGGGCCTGCGCGCCCTTGCCGGCGTCACCAAGATCTTCGGCGACGTATTGAGCTATCTGCGCCTGTTTGCCCTGGGTCTTGCCAGCGCCTCTCTGGCACTCACTTGCAACGACCTGGCGCGCCAGGAGATGGCCCGGCACCCGGGAATCGGCCTGTTGCTCGGGCTGCTGATCCTGCTCGTGGGGCATGGCCTGAACCTGGCGCTCGGCATCATGAGCGGGGTGGTGCACGGCCTGCGCCTGAACTTCATCGAGTTCTACGACTGGGCCCTCTCCGGGGAGGGCTATCCGTTCAAGGCCTTTCGCAAGAAGGAGCTCCGAGAATGAACGATCTGATGTTGGCCCTCGGCTGGGCCGGGATGTACGGGGTCATGGCCCTGGGCGCGGTGGGCAGTATCGTCGGCTGCGCCATTGCCGGTCAGGCCGCCATCGGGGCCATGGTAGACACCGAGAGCGGGCATGGGCGCTTCATTGGCGTCTCCGCAATGCCCTCGTCGCAGGTCATCTACGGCATCGTGGTGATGTTCAGCCTCCAACGCGAGGTGACACCGGCCACCGCCCCTGCCCTGTTCGGCATCGGGATTATGGCGGGGCTCGCCCTGATGCTCAGCGCGATCCGTCAGGGCCAGGCATGCGCCTCGGCTATCCACGCGGCCAAGACCAAGCCGGAGATCTTCGGCTTGGCCCTGGCCCCGGCGGCCATCGTGGAAGGCTTCGCCGTATTTGCCTTCGTCTTTGCCCTGGTGGTATCGGGTGGGATTCCCGCCGCCTGAGGACATGGGCATGGATGAGACCGCAGGAAACCAGGAGGCGCTGCCCTCGTCCGGAGTCGAGGCCCTCATCGAGCGCCTGCGCGCGGAAGGCGTGAAGGCGGGACGCGAGGAGGCCGAGCGCATCGAGTCGGCGGCTCGCCAGCGGGCAGAGGAGATTTTGGCGGAGGTCGAGACCAGGGCCGCGAGCATCCTGGAGAACGCCCGCAAGGAGGCGAAGAATCTTCGCACCGGAGGCGAGGATGCCCTGCGCATCGCGATGCGCGACACGGTGCTCAAGCTCAAGGCCCAGCTCGCCGAGCGCATGAGCGATCAGGTGCGGCGGCTGGTAGCCAAGGAGCTGTCGCGGGAGGAATTCCTGGAGCGTCTGATTCTCGAGGTTGCCGGCCGCGCGCGGGAGGACGCCGGGGTGGACCAGGGCGAGCCGGTGCAGGTCCTGTTGCCCCGGGAGCTGGTGGGCATCGAGGAGCTTCGGCGCAACCCGCTGGAGCTACGGGAGGGCTCCCTGTCCCACTTCGTGCTGTCTCTGTCCGCCGATATCCTCGCGGAGGGGGTCACCTTCGCGGTGGCGGATGCCCCGGGACCCGGCATCCGGCTGTATCTGAAGGATCGGGACATTCAGATCGAGCTCACGGATTCCCAGGTGACCCGGGTCCTGCTGGAGCACCTGCAGCCTCGCTTCAGGGCTATTCTCGAAGGGATGGTCAAATAGCACTGTGGCCGATTCGCACCGCTACGCAATGCTCATCGCGAGCCTGCCCTATCACGGACCCCTGTTCGGCGCCCGCCAGACCCCCCTGTCCCGGATCCGTCTGGACCAGCGCCTCAATCTCCTCGATCCGCCGGATCGCGACCTGCTCGACCGTATTACGGACCTTTTGGACTGGATGCGCCACGGCATCGGTCGCAGCGATAGGGACATCCTGGCTAACGCCCGGGACCTTCTGCCCCGCATCGCCAACCCCAACCTGAAGGAGCTGGTGACCCGGCGCCTGGAGCTGCGCAGCCTGGTGGCGGCCCTGCGCAGCCGCCGGCGCGGCGAAGGACCGCCGGCGCGCGATGTCGCCTGGGGTTTCGGGCGCTGGATGCACCAGATCCGGGTCAACTGGGCCGAGCCTGGCTTTCGACTGGGCCACGCTTGTCCGGAGATCCTGGAGCTGCAGCGGCTCCTGGACAGCGGCGATATGCTGGGTTTCGAACGGCTTCTGCTGGGGATGATCTGGCGCGACCTGGAGCGCTTTTCCGAGGGGCACTACTTCGACTTCGCGGCGGTGGTCATCTACACCCTGCGCTGGGATCTGGTGTACCGCTGGACCGGATATGACGGCGAGGCCGCCGTGCGTCGCTTCGACGCGCTGGCGGAGCAGGCCATGTCGGGCGTTGCGGTGGAGATATGACGAGCGCGAACGACCTCGAGCCGGATACGCCCGTGACTGATCCGGACCACCGGCCGGCACGGGTGGTGGCGGTCCAGGACGGCCTGGTGACCATCGAGGCGGGAAGCGCCGGGGGGCGGGATCTGCCACTGGTGAAGAACGAGGTGGCCTTTATCCTGCCGCGCCGGGCCGCCGCCGAGGGCAGACAGGAGCGACTCGAGGCGGAGGTGCTGCGGGTGCGGGGCCGGGAGGCGGACCTGCAGGTGTTCGAGGACACCTCCGGGGTGGCGGTGGGAGACCCGGTGGAGCAGACCGGCGAGCTGCTCTCGGTGGAGTTGGGGCCCGGGCTCCTGGGGCAGGTCTACGATGGGTTGCAGAACCCCTTGGAGGACCTGGCCCTGGCCCATGGCCTGTTCCTGCCCCGGGGCGTGGAACTGGACGCCCTGGAGCGCAATCGCAAGTGGTCGTTCGTGCCCCGGGTGGAGACCGGATCGCGCCTACGGGCGGGCGATGCGCTGGGTGCGGTTCAGGAGGGTTATCTGACCCACTTGATCATGGTGCCCTTCGACGAGCCCGGTGAGGTCGAGGTGACCTGGATCCAGGAGGGCAGCGTCACCGTGGATACTCCCGTGGTCCGGATCCGTGGCGCGAATGGTGAGGAACGCTCCTTGAGCCTGTTGCGCCGCTGGCCCGTGCGCCGGCCGCTACCCGAGCAGATGCTGCGGACCCGGGTTGCCGAGCGCCGTTTTCCGCATGAGCCCATGGTTACCACCATTCGCCTGGTCGATACCTTCTTTCCCGTGGCACGCGGAGGCACCGCCTGTATTCCCGGTCCCTTCGGGGCCGGCAAGACCGTCCTCCAGCAGCTGCTGGCCCGCTACGCGGCCGTGGACATCGTCATTCTGGTCGCCTGCGGCGAGCGCGCCGGCGAGGTGGTGGAAACCCTCACCGAGCTCCCCCGGCTCGAGGACCCGCG
>JAJDOL010000311.1 GCA_022340195.1 Chromatiaceae bacterium | reverse complement strand
GGTGGACGACCGCCGTACCCGAGGAGGTCGCGCCCGATCATCAGCCGAGCTCGAAGGTCGTGACGCCGAAGATGCGCTGGTGCGCGAGATTCGGAGGCGGTCCGAGATACATCCGAGCACAGCCGAACACCTCGATCATCCGGTGTCCGCGCACAAGCTCGATCGCAGCGGGGTTATTCTCCGGAACGTCGAGGAACAGCGGACCACCGGCGGCGAACTCGGCCAGGCACGCGTAGAGGGACATTGCTGCCCGCGCATCGTCGGCGAATAAGGGTCCGATCTTACATCCTTCGTCACAGCGGCGGACCACCCCGTATCCGTCCAGCTTCCCATTGCGCCGGCAACCTAAAGCCAGGGCGTTTGGTTGGGATATCCACCCTGATAGGAAGGTCTCGCGCGGTGCGGGGAAACAGGTGCGATCGTAGTCGAGGACCTGATCGAAAGGAAGCTCGGCCAACGGAATGATGTCTTCGTCGCCGACCGATGGGGTTGCCGGATGAACCGGAATCTCGGCCCGAAAACGCATGTTTCGGTGAGAAAACACGAAACCACCTTTAGCGTAGTAATCCCGCATCGCGAACACACCGTCCAGACCGATACCCGCCCCCGGGCGCAGCCGCGCGAGAAGGCGCTCGCGGCGGGCGTGCCAGAGGGCATCTCCGAAACCCTTACCGCGAAACTCGGGCCTGACGATGAAGAAGCCCATGAAGCCGAACTCACCGTCGTAAGAGGTAATGGCGCCGCCTCCAATCAACTCGTCCCCGAGGTCTGCGGCGATGAAGGCGTCTGGATCCGTGGACCAAAAAAGCTCGGCATCCTGCAGACCAGGATTCCAACCCTCGAGTGCGGCCCAGCGGACGAGCTCTTCCACCTCGGGACGGGTCATGTTTCGGATGACAAGCTCACAACTCATACGGACACCTTCCTATCGCGGCTGACGCGGCGGACCCGGCAACCCTGTTGGAATCGGACCCGCAAGGCCGACACTTCATTAGCATTTTGACCGGGGTAATGCGCAATGTCGACCCTGCGCGCCGACGGCAGTATCCCGCTAGTCCATCCGGCACGTTCCCAGCTGATGGTTGCCCTTGCGGTCTGCCCGGAGGCAGTCCGCGACAGGCGGTAACATCTCTGACGAACAAGTCCCTCGCGCCATACCCATTAGATCGACGTGGTTCCAACGGAGGCAACGGACATTGGGCCGACCACAATGAGACAGTAATGTTGATGGAACGGTTTTACCCGCGAGGCTCACGGGACCTCGGTACCCGCTACGCGAAGTAGCCGGACGTGCATCATCGGTAACCGGCAGTTCGGGCTACTCGCACGGCCGTCCGCCAGGTTTTGTCGTGGCAGCGCTTGTTCCAGACGAAGGCGACCCCCGGACCGCCGCGCGCTCGGCCTTGATCGCCGCCCTTCCGCGGGATAACCTCTGACGCATTTCGTTCCGAGGCGGTTGGATTACCTATCCGCCTACCCGTGGCAGAGAGGTAACAAGGTGACGACCAAGGGTATTTTCAGAAATCCAGTTCTTGATACGGCCGCGGTACTATTCACGCTCTTGTGGGCGGCCAGTGTAGCGGCCGCTGGCTGTGGGCCGTCCTCAGAGGCTTTGATGCGCTTGGCGGCGGACCGAATCGACGTCGTGCTTCAGGGCGTCGCCGCAAGCACACGGGCGGTAGGCGAGGAGCTCGCCCTTCGTCCCGGTGAGGAAACCCGGGTGACCGAGAAGCAACGCGAGCACTGGGAGGCCAGGAGCAGGGTTCTGGGAACCACCACCGAATACCGTACCTGGAGCGGTCCGGAGCCGCCACCCTTTCAAGCGCCGTTCGCCGGACTTTACGGTTATGGTGACGGAGAACTGAAAGCCGACGGCGTCGCTCAGCTCGAAGCCCTGGAGCGGTTGGTGCCTGTGGTCCGGTCCGCGTACCTCAGCTACCCCTTCTCCTGGGTTTATGTCAGCACCGCGGAGGAGCGAATGCTGATCTACCCCTATCTACCCCTGGGCGAGGCGGTCAACAACCTGAATCCCTCGCACCAGATCTACTACAAGGCCGCGGATTTCGCGCACCGGAAGGTGGGCTGGACCCCGCCCTACCTGGACTTGGTCGGTGCCGGCATGATGATCACCGCGTCCTATCCCGTCTATTCCGGCGACCGGCTACTTGGCGTCGCCTCCCGCGACATCACCCTCAAACAGCTCGCTCGCTCCGCCATGTCCCACCTGACTCGGGGCAATGGGGCCAGCGCCTTGCTGGTGGACGCGCAGGGGCTGGTCATCGATGCCAGCGATCCGGGGCTGGTCGCGGAGCTGCAGGAGGTCAATACCAAGGCCCGTGCTGCGGTGTTGTATTACCGCACCGGCGCGGGGCTGAAGGCACGGGGTGCCAAGGCCGTGGCATCCGCTACCGGTTGGGTAAACGAAGTCACGGAGCGTGTGATCGCCGAGGCCACCCGAAAGGATGAATCCGATGTCATGACGATCGACGCGGCTGGCCGCGAGGTGCTTGCCGCCCGCGTTGCAACCACGGGTTGGCTGCTGATCCTGGTTCAAGCGCCTTGACCGGTTGGATCGGGGGAGTCAACGGGCTTCGCTTCGGATAGGATCCGATCACAGCGCTTTGCCCCATCAGGGAGCGCTTTGCGCACCGTATTTCCGCTGTCAGAGACGTTCCAACAAAGTCCCAAGGGGACATAAGGAAACTCGTAACTCGACGGCGTTGCCTATGGGGATGGCTGCTCTAGATAACGCTGGTACTCGTCTTCGAAGGCGAGCCTGGCGGAGTCAGCGAGGCGGTCGATGAAAAGTTTGCCGTCCAAATGGTCAAGCTCGTGCTGAACGACCGTAGCCTGGAAGCCCGAAAGCTCCAGCTCCTCGGCCTTCCCGCAGCGGTTGGTGAAGGCCACCTTGACATGTTGGGGGCGCTCGACGAAGCCACGCAGTCCGGGTACTGAAAGACACCCCTCCCAAAAGCCGGCCCGAGCCGGATTCAATACCTGAATGTCCGGGTTGATGAACACTGTGAACGGCATCCGCTCGAGGTTGCCGTAACGACTCGATCCGCCCGGAATCTCGATGATCGCGAGCCGCACAGCGGCGTCGATTTGCGGAGCGGCGAGACCGATTCCACCGGCATCCCGCAGGGTATCGCGCATGTCGGTGAGCAACTGCTGGGTCGCGTCATTGCCGATCTCCTCCAGTCCGAGGGGGCGGGCGGGACGGCGTAGCGTCGGATGCCCCATGCGGATGATGGGTCTGATTGCCATGGCGTCGATTGTAGACCCGAACCGGGAAATAGCGCGATTTTTGTCAAATGGCATACCGGCCTGCTTGCCTTTTCGTTCGTCTTCGGCGCAGTCTGTGGTATTGTTTTTCGAAAATCGCCCGATGCTCATTAGACAGCGAGCACGTGCCTTGCGACAATGCGGATAATCCGTTGCCGAGACCCGGATCTCGTCCTGCGGCTCCCATCCTCAACCACGCAAAGCCTCTCCCATGATAGCCATCTACCGGCCGCCACCCGGCGGCATCATCCTGTTCCTCCTGCCGTTGATCCTCCTTGGAATTCATTACGGTTTCGAGGTCTATCTGGCGGATAGCTGCCTGGATCGAGGCGGCTCTTTCAACTACGATGATTGGGTTTGCTCGGTCACCGATACCTTTGAGCACACCCCCTATCTGCGCCGGCATTGGGGAAAGGTCGCGATCGCATCGAGCTTTTCGCTGAGCGGATTAATCGTATTGGCCCTTCACTTCTTCAAGAAGCGCTGATGCACCGGGAAATTCGATACCAACCGGTGAGGACTTCGCCGATTGGATGGAAGACTATCCGCTCGGCCGCGGTGAGACGGTAGCTCACGTTCTTGGCGTCGGTCGCGCGCTTCACCACTCCTGCGTGCTCACGGGACCTTGGACGCGCCGAGAGCAGTGACGGCGAGATCCGCGGCAAGCCCCGGCACAGGTCGACATCGCCGAAAATCTGATCGACCACGCCCACAGTCGCGCCCATGCCAAGGTTTTGTCGTGCGCTTCGATCCGGGCGACACCGAGGAACTACCCGCTTCCGACGGGGGCATCGATGTCGCCGTAACGCGGTTCGGGGCCATTTCCGCCCCGCGTCCCGATCGGGTGGCGGAGGAATTCGCCCGCGTGCTCCGTCCGTTAGAGAATGACTACATTGGAATACAAGGTACTACTCACTGTTTTTGCCGCCGTTTTCGTTGCCGAGCTTGGCGACAAAACTCAACTGGCCACCATGTTGTTTGCCGCAGACAAACAGGTGAGCAAGCTTACGGTATTTGCCGGAGCCTCTCTGGCGCTAATTGTGGCGTCGGGTATTGGGGTGCTTGCCGGAGGTTTTATTTCTCAGTACATAGGTGAAAGACTTCTGCATTACATTGCGGCCATTGGCTTCATTGGCATAGGCATATTGACACTGCTAAGAGCTTGAGCCCGAGCGATCGGCAATCCCTCCCATGTCGTATTCGGCCGCCATCTCTCGCATCTGCCGGACGAATGCCAGGTAGGGCCCTTGTTGGTCGAACAGATACTCGGGCTCGGGCCGCGCCAGAGTGCCCCGGCGGCGTGTGGTTTCCGCAAGCTCGTCGTCTCACTCATGGCGTCGCATCGGCCACCCGACCTTAGGCTCGCAAGGCGAATAAGGCGGTGATCGATCTGGTCCGCGACATCGCCGCCCGAAAACAAGCGACGCCCGCGCAAATTGCAATCGCCTGGCTGCTGGCCCAAAAGCCGTGGATCGTGCCGATCCCCGGTACAACCAAGCTGCATCGGCTGGAGGAGAACATCGCGGCCGCCGGTGTCGAACTGAGCGCCGACGATCTCAGTGACATTGACCGCGCCGTATCCAAGCTCGAGGTGCAGCTTGTAATCGTTGGACAGCTCGGTCCGGTGGAAGAGCTATCCACCCTGCCCTTGCTTCTCGGCCGGCGCCGGGTGGCCGGCTCGCCCATCGGCGGAATTGCACAGACCCAGGAGCTGCTCGACTTCTGCGCGCGCAAGAACATCCTGCCCGATTGCGAAATGATCCGCATCGACCAGATCAACGAGGCCTTCGAACGAATGGATCGCGCCGATGTGCGATTTCGGTTCGTGATCGACATGGCATCGCTATCGCGATCTTGACAACGCAAGAACAACCGGGACAGATTTATTTTCCGTCGAGATAAATAAATCTGTCGCGGATTTTCGCAGTGATCGACGCGCTGGTGTTTGGCCGCCCGACTTTTTCCAGCCGAGCCTCAAGCGCATCCCTCAGCGTCTCACCAAGCACGGCGGCAAACCGCTGCGCTTGCTCCCTCCTGACTAGCAACGAGCTTCAGCCATTCGAATCCACTGCTCGGGGCGTGAGCCACTGCTCACTGCAGCGACCAGCAGCCGGTTGGGCAGGGCATGGGGGTTGAAACGCCGATTGAAGCGATAGGTGATCGTGCCGAGGTGGCGCTCGGCGTACTTGCCGAAGGCAAAGGCGTGATAGGCGCCGCTGAGGCCGATTCTTTCTGGCCACCTCATCGCCGCCGCTAGCGAAGCACTCCTCCGTTTCACGTGGGAAGTCAGCAAGTACCGTCCGCTGTGCGCGCTGGTAACCCGGCAGATTCGCGCCGATCGCTCTCGGGCTTACGCCTTGCGTTTCACGTCTTCACCTGCGGCGACCCAGGCTGGCACGGAGAAAGTCGACAATCCGCCCCATGTCGTATTCGGCGGCCATCTCGCGCATCCGCCGGACGAAGGCCAGGTAGCGGCCTTGCGACTCCTCGATCGCGTCCAGCTCCCGCCCGATAGCACGGAGTCTCCCGTCTCGGCGAGCTGTTGGACTACCCGCAGCTTCGCCGCCGGCGGGCATCGGATCTCTTCGGACTGCGCGACGGCCACTTTCGCCCCGACGGCTACGCTGCCGGCGGGTTCCGCGGCCAAAGGCCTCCCGGCGCCGGCCCACTCCAACGTCAGGTGCTCCCGCGGCTTCTCCAGCAGCAGTCCGGCACCGACGGGCTTTGCATGAAAGCCGTGGCAGCCGGCCGAGTCGGACCGCCGGCGGTCGTCCTCGAAGACGCTCCCCGAGAGGGCGAGGATCACCAAGTAGGCTCTTCGGACGCCACGGTGCTCATCCTAGGCGAGACGGGTACGGGGAAGGAGCTGATCGCCCGCGCCGTCCACGACCGGGACCTACGGGCCGCCTGCCCCCTGGTCAAGGTAAACTGCGCGGCATTGCCCGGCGATCTCATCGAGAGCGAGCTCTTCGGGCACGACAAGGGGACCTTCACCAGCGCCACGGCGCGGCGCAAGGGCCACTTCGAGTTGGCCCATAACGGCACCATCTTCCTGGACTAGGTGGGCGGGCACGGATCTGACCACCTCAGTGGTCGACGCCAAGAGAAGGGTGCACGGTATGGATAACCGATTACATAGTAGACGGCAGTATCTTGCCCCGGTCGAGCCAGGTGAACCCCTCGCCGACCATCTATGCCTGGGTCTTGCGGGTCGCCGTTCGCCTCGTCCGCCAACAAGAGGAGCAAAGCCATGCCGAGCAAGAGCTTGCCGAAACAGAATATGCCGCCACTGCGCGATAACCTTCACTTCGG
>JAJDOL010000300.1 GCA_022340195.1 Chromatiaceae bacterium | reverse complement strand
ATCCCCTTGCTTTGGGCCCTTATCCGGCGACCGGCCCGGGATTAGAGTGGGTGAAATCCACCTCCGCGGGGGATATGGCCCCACGCAATTCCCAAAAATCTCCGCCAGATCCCGTGTCGTTCTCGGCCGGTTGCGTGTCGTAGAAAAATCAGCAAGACGCGTACCGGATAGGACCAGCGCCAGGTCACAATCCTGTCGCGGCGACTGATCGGCCTCCGGAACGGATCTTGCCGCGGTACTGATCGACCTCAGCCGCAATGCGCCGCCATCGGCGAATGCTCCTTAGAGTTGGGTGGACGCGCACGCCCGGTCACGAACCGGCCGGGATCGCGTGCGAAACGCTAGGAGACATCGACCAACAACCGCTGGCGGCATTAACAGCGGACAACTAGAGTGAGGAATGGAAATGACTGCAACCATGGGCGTCGACGCCCTCCTGCGTAGCAATGGTGTCGAGTACGCCACCGTTTTCCCTAAGCACTCGTCCCGCCATGAGGGGCGCCGCGCCCCTGTGATCCAGCGGGCGCAGGTCGCGCGCAGCGTGCTTCTGGCCGGCGACCGGGACTACGCCCTGGCCGTAATTCCCCGCGACCGGCACCTGGACTTCGCCTGCACGGGCGGGTGCCTTCACGCGCCGAGCCCGCCCCACCGGCCACTAGCCTTGGGTCTGTTGCTGCTGGCCCTCGCTGCCATGCTCGCCGGCCCTCGCGGCACGGCGGCCCAGGTCGGCCTGCCGCCGGCACAGACGCCCGCCGAGCAGTCGGCCCCCGCAGCGGAGCCGTCCACCGAGGAGGTAAAGACCCTCATCGCCACCCTGGAGAACCAGCAGGCGCGCTCGCAGCTTGTGGCGCAGCTCCGTCTCATGCTGGCCGCCCGGGAGGCGGCGGAGCCCTCCAAGCCGGATGCCGGCGACGCCACCGCGGAGGCGCTGAAACAGATCTCCGGGGAGATGGCGCAGATCTCAAACGAGCTGGTGGTTGCCGCGACGGGTCTGGAGGACCTGCCCGATATCGGGGAATGGCTGCGCCAACAGGCCAGCTCAGGGGAGCGCCGGGCCCTCTGGGCACAGGTGCTGGGCAATCTCGCCCTGACCATCGGCCTCGGCTACGCCGCCCTGTGGCTGGCTCGGCTCGCACTATTGCGTCCCCGCCGCCGCCTCGCCGACGGTTCGCCGGAACGACCTTGGGTCCGTTTACCTCTGCGCGCCCTGGCGGCAGTCCTCGACTTGATTCCCATCGCGGCCTTCGCGGCAACAGCCTACCTGACCCTCGGTGCCCTTTCGCCACTGCCCGCGACACGCTTGGTGGCCCTCGCCTGGTTCCATGCCATCATACTGGTCCACTTGGCGCAGGTACTCGCCCGCTTCATTTTCGCCGCCGGCACGCCCGCCCTGCGGCTGTCTCAGCTCGGCGACGCGGCGGCCCGCCAGTGTGAAAGCTGGGTGCGGCGCTTCGCGCTAGTCGGTCTCTACGGCTATTTCGCCATCCAGGCAGGCGTGTTCCTGGGATTGCCGGCCGCCGGATTCGATGCCCTGATTCGGCTCCTCGGCCTGGTGCTCACCTTCATGCTCGCGGCACTGATCCTGCGCCTGCGTGCACCCGTCGCTCGCTGGATCCGAGGTATCGAGGGAGCAACAATGTGGAGGCTGCGAGGGCGTCTGGCCGCCGTCTGGCACATCCTCGCCCTGCTGTATGTCGCGCTTCTGTACGGTGTCTGGGCCCTGCAGGTGGACGACGGCGCAACGACCATGCTCCGGGGCACGGCGCTGTCCGTGGTTACACTCATCCTGGCCGCATGGGCCGTGAGCTTGGTGGGTGATTCGGTCCGCCCCCGCGTCTCCCCGGAACCGGTCCCCCGGACGACCCCACAACAGCTGCGCCGGCGATTGATCCGCTACGTACCTGCGCTTCGAACTGCGGCGCGCTGGCTCATCCAGATCACGGCGGTGCTTGCATTGCTGCAGGCCTGGGGGGTACCGAGCTTCGCCTGGTTTGCGCAGGACCCTGGGCGAATCCTGGCGCTCACCGCCGCATCCCTGATGGTCACCATACTGGTTGTGCTTATCGTGTGGGAAGGTTCCAGCCTCGCCATTTCCGCCTATCTGGCCGAGCACGACGACCGGGCCGGGCTGCCGCCACTGCGCAGCGCCCGAACCCGCACACTTCTCTCGGTCGCCCGCACCGCACTGACGGTGGTCCTGTCGGTGGTGACCATCCTGATTGTGCTCTCGGAGGTCGGCGTGAACATTGCTCCGCTGCTGGCCGCCGCGGGGGTCTTGGGGCTGGCAGTCGGCTTTGGCTCCCAGCAGCTGGTAAAGGACCTGATCACCGGTTTCTTCATTCTGTTGGAGGATGTCTTCTCAGTCGGAGACGTCATCAAGGTCGGCGAGCGGGCGGGGTTGGTAGAGGAGGTGTCGATACGCACGGTCCGCCTACGCGACCTCGCGGGAACGGTGCACACCATTCCCTTCAGCACCATCGACTCCGTGAGTAACCTGACGAAGGAATTCGCCTTTCATGTCTTCGACATCGGCGTGGCCTACCGGGAGGATGTCGATCAGGTGATGGACACCCTGCGTGAAATCGGCTCCGAGATGCGTGCCGACCCTCATTTCGGCGACCTGATCCTGGACGAACTGGAGGTCTTCGGGCTGGACGCCTTCGGCGATTCAGCGCTGGTGATCAAGGGCCGCATCAAGACCCGGCCAATCAAGCAGTGGGACGTCGGGCGGGAATTCAACCGCCGCGTCAAGTCGCGCTTCGCGGAGCTGAATATCGAGATACCTTTCCCGCACCGGACGCTCTACTTCGGCGTGGACAAAGATCGCACCGCGACTCAGGCCCGAATTCAGGTAGAAACCGTATCGCGGCCGACTGAGGAAGAAACAACTCAATCCACGACTCAATCCACGACTCAATCGACCGCGTCCACGACGCCAACGTTCCCATAAGCTGCGCATGAAGCCCTGGCTCATCAAGGGCGAGGCCAGGGGATGTGGCACTCTTCTTCTTCCGGGGGGCTGATTGCGCTGCGAAAACGTCTACTCCACCTTGGAGCTGCGCACGGATGAGCGCGCCGAATAGACGCGGCCGGTCTTTGTCGCACGAGCCGCCGGCAAAACGATCGGGCAGACGAAGGTGAAAGCAGCGTATCCGGGACGGGATGAAACTACTCCGCCCCCGAGGATGCATCCATATCGATCATCTGGTCTGGGTCTACGGCGGCTCCTGGCGACGAACCGTTACACTGTGCGCGGCGATCCCGCTGCCCACCAGGACCAGACGATGGACGATCACCTACTCGAAAGCCCCGGCCCCGTCGTGGACTGGCAGACCGAGCCTGCCGCCCTCTGCGCCCACCAAGGCGGAAGCCTCACCCGAATAGACGCGGTGGCGCCCGATATATTGCGGGTGCGCTTCTCCCCGACCGGATGTCCCGCCCCTGCCAGATCATGGGACCCGGTCCAGGGACTGCCGCCGGCCCGGCTCGCCGTGACGGTCGACGACCGCAAGCTGGTCGTAGCCACCGGCGCCTTGACGGCGCGCCTGGATCCCGAGAGCGGCGCCCTCGCCTTCAGCACGCCCGACGGCATCGGCTTCGGGGAAGACCTGGGTGCGCCGCGATGGCGCGAGGTGTCCCTTGGCGAGACCACCCTGGAGCAGATGCCCGAATCGGAGCTGCCGCCGGGTGCGGCCCGGACCGGCGTCTACCTGGATAAGCGCTTGGTCCCGGATGAGGGCTACTTCGGGTTTGGTCAGCAGAACGGGCGGCTAGACCGCCGCTACCGTCACATCTCCCACTGGACGTTGGACCCTTCTATGCCGGGCCATTTCGGTGAAACCGACAACCTCTATCAGGCGCACCCGGTATTCATGGCATTGCGTCCGGGACTGGCCTGGGGCCTTTACCTGCATTCCACCTGGTACAGCAGGTTTGATGTCGGGGCAGAACGCGAAGGAGTCTTGACCTTGTTCACCCTGGGCGGAGAGCTCGACTACTATGTCTTCGCCGGCCCTACACCGGCGGCGGTAGTCGAACAGCTCACCCGGCTCACCGGCCGCCCCGCCCTGCCGCCCCTCTGGGCCCTGGGCTATCACCAGTCCCGTTGGAGCTACGGCAGAGATACCGAGGTACGGGCCATCGCGCGAGAATTCCGCGCGCGGCGCATCCCCCTGGATGCCATCCACCTCGATATCGATTACATGAACGGCTTCCGCGTCTTCACGTGGGACCGGGAGCGCTTCCCGGAGCCCGCCGAGACGGTGGCCACCCTGAAGGAACAGGACATCCGGACGGTGACCATCCTGGATCCCGGAGTCAAGAAGGAGCTCGGCGCCCGTTACGCGATCGCCGACTCGGGGATAGCGGGCGGACATTTCG
>JAJDOL010000294.1 GCA_022340195.1 Chromatiaceae bacterium | reverse complement strand
GTTTGCGCGTGACGTTAACCCGGTCGCCTTGCGGATCCGATTCACGCTCTAAACGCGGCCGCGGTGCTGTTAGCCTTCTCCGATCGCGTCATTTATCCATTTAGCGAAACTCGAGTTGCGACTCGAGATCCTTGATGACGAGCTCGAGCGGCTGGAGGCTGACCCGTATGAAGCCGTGCTGTCCTCGATCGAAGTCGAGGATGACTAGCATGAGGGCGGCGAGGATGAGTGAAAAGGCGCTCATCCGCCAACGATTGATCGTGCCATTCAGCCCGATGTTATGGGCGGCCACGCCAAGGGATACCGCAGCAACCAGGAGCAGTACTCCGAATACCGTGCCGGGAATGCGGTCATTGATGACCGCCAGTCGGACTGTGTTGGTGTCCAGAACCTCGTTCACGGCTTGTAGGATGAAAGCCTGTATTGGGCCCGGAACGTCTCCCTGCACGGCGCGCTCTGCCGCCGGCCAAAGCCGTGATTGCGCTTCCAACGAGCGATCGACGGCCTCGCGTTGGGCCTCGCCAAAGAGATCCTTGTAAACCAGGCGGGTTCGCGCGTAGTCGAGCAGTCCCTGGCGCAGCTCGCTTCGTCCCGGCTCTACCCCCAAGTCGGCGCGCAGGAATGCCGTGCCTATGGCATTGGCCTCGTTAACGATCGCCTGCTTGCGCATATCGGCGCGACCGAGGCCAAAAGCATAGGTAAAGGCAAGCAGCAGACCCAGCAAGGCGAGCATCGAGCCCAGCGTTACGTCGCCGCGAACCGTACTTTTCGCATCCACCGACCGGCGGTGTCGGCGCAGCCCCATCCAGAACCCGCCCTCGACCGCGATCAGCAGGAGCAACCAGAACAGGACCCCATCGAGCCAGAGAGGCCATTCGTAAAGCCAGTGCATTTCCACGCCAAATCTATCCTCATGGCTTGTTGTATCAAGGCAGAACGATTCGTTTTGAGCGACCCGTAGCGGCTCGTGAGTGTGCACCATCGGATTCGACAATCACAAGGAATTTCCACGGCGACATGCGAGGACTCTTGCGCTTGCAACAGTCCGAAGTACTGGAAGGATCGGAAGGAGACAAAGGGGAAGGGCAATGACGTCGATGCATCAAACACCAGAGCGCTGAATTGACTCGCACGTCGCAATAGTGACGGTCCACCGGGGCCGTGATCGGATCCGGGCATGCCGATAGACTAGACAGCACACCGGTTCGGAACGGATGCTCACCTAGATTGAAGGGTGCCGGTTCGAGAGCGGCTTTGTTCTTGGGGGCGCGGACGTCGCGCCCCACCGTGGCGGCTCCTGGCGGCTGGACGCGGCGTCGCCTAATCTTAAATCATGGAGGTTGTTATCCGAAAAGCGACAAAATAATCGGCAACGAAACCGAGAATCGCGCGGATGAAGCACCAACGACTGCTCTTGGAACAGTGCGACCCCGACCAACTCCTGGAGGTGATCGACGGGACACAATTCCGGCATCGGGTGCTTCCGGGTGGAAAGCTGTGCGCCGAGGTCGAGAAGCTGTGCCTTGATGCGAGCGTGCTTCAGCGGGGTTTCTACGGCATGGGGATCCTTGCGGACGGGGCCTTGCCCGGCGGCGTGATCACCGTTGGGCTCATAACCGGGAAGCCCGCGGATACGGTGATCAACGGTTTCTGTTGTCTCCCGCTGAGCATACAGCTCTACTGTGAGGGCGCCGGGCTCACGTACCGTGCGGCGCCGAAAAACAGCTGGGTCGCTTATTGTGTCGAGCGCGAGAAGGTCCAGGCAGCCGCGCTCCGTCTCTACGGCCGTCCCCTTCCGATCCCATACAGAAACACCGTTAATGTTGAGTCCACAGAAGCCGATGGTCTGCGCATCGCCGCCACTGTCGAGGCGTTGTTCGCCTTAGGGGCCTATCCCGTGCCTGGAAAGGCTGTTCAAACCCTGGTGAGGCAACTCGAGGAGCGACTCATCTATGAACTGGCGTGCGCCATCAATAACCGTCGGCACGCGGATTGTTTGAGGGAGGCCAAGTGCGTCTCCCGACGCCGCAGCCTGATGCGGCGTGCGGAGGATTACCTCCGGGCCAACCTGACCGAGCCGTTCAACCTGAAAGGCTTCGCGACAGCGGTTGGCGTAAGCCACCGCATGCTCGAGCATCATTTTCGCAAGATCTACGGCGTCTCGCCCCGGCTCTGGTTTCGCTGCATGAAGCTCAACGAGATTCGGGCCGAATTGCAGCAGTTGAGAGGCACGGGCGAGCGCATCAGCGACATTGCCATGCGCTGGGGCTTTTTGCATTTGGGCCGCTTCTCCGAGGACTACCGGCGGCTGTTCGGCGAGTGCCCGCAGGACACCTTGAGGCGCTGATCGCACCGCTCTGAAGTATCCTTTTGACGATGATCAGATCTGGGCAAAAGCTGTACCGAATCTCGACCCAGACTCCAATCCATTCTTCCAAACCTGCCGCATGCGGGTAACAATGCGTTTCCATGCGCATCGTTGAGGTCATAACCAACGCCGGACATACCGATAGCCTCGCCGGAATCGCCGAGCATTTTCATGCGACCGACTTCTGGTGGGACGCCGAGAACGAGGACGGGCGACGCAGCTTCCGCTTTCTGGTCGCCGACGACTCACGCCAGGGCGTCGTGGACGCCCTCCAGAGCCTGCTCGGAAGCGCTGAAAACACACGCATCATCATCCTGCCGGTCGACGCCGCGCTACCACGTCCAGCGGACGACGACGAGGACGGCAGAAAGCAGAAGGCGGTTACGACGACCCGGGAGGAGCTCTACAGCCAGATCGAAAGGGGCGCACGGCTTGACGGCAACTTTCTGCTGCTGACCTTCCTCTCGACTATCGTGGCAGCCATCGGACTTGCCGAAGACAACGTGGCCGTGGTGGTCGGCGCCATGGTGATCGCACCCCTCCTCGGGCCAAACATCGCCCTCGCCTTCGGCACATCGCTTGGTGATCGTTCTCTCATGTGGCAGGCCCTGAAGACGAATATCACCGGGTTGTCTGCCACCCTGGCGCTCTCTTTCGTAATCGGGGCGATCTGGCCGGTCAACCTTACCAGCGGGGAAATCCTCGCGCGCACGGACGTGGGTATAGCCGCTGTCGTGCTCGCCCTTGCTTCGGGAGCGGCGGCCGTTCAGTCTCTGACAACGGGACTGTCGTCTGCCCTGGTCGGGGTCATGGTCGCCGTCGCGTTACTGCCGCCGACCTCGACGATCGGCCTGCTGCTTGGCAGCGGTCAGCCGCAACTGGCTTCGGGTGCGGCGCTGCTTCTGGCCGTCAACATCGTCTGCGTCCTGCTATCCGGGATGGCCCTGTTTCTGGTCAAGGGCGTCAAGCCGCGCACTTGGCTGGAGCGGACCAAGGCCAAACAATCCATGGCAATTTCGCTCTTGTTTTG
>JAJDOL010000256.1 GCA_022340195.1 Chromatiaceae bacterium | reverse complement strand
AGCGGGTGACCCCGGCGGAGGACCTGGCGACCATCCGTGGGCGGCTGGAGTGCCAGTTGAAACAGCTGCCCGCCGGTGTCAAGCGGCTGCGGGATCCCGCCTCCTATACGGTTCGTGTCTCGGCGGCCCTGGAGGACCTGGCGGCGGAGGTGGATCGCAGGCCCCACTGATGTGCGCCCGCGAAGGTGCTGAGACCGTTTTGCTCGATGGTCCGCACAGCGGATCTACAAAGAGCTGGCGCGCCCTGTGGTCCGCTTTGCGGACGAGCACCGGCGAGGAATCGAATGGCTCGAGTATCTCCGTCCGAGAGCACTGCCTAGACATGACGGACATCCCCTCTCTGTTCGAAGAGGCCCTGTCGCGCAAAAAGGCTCGTTGGGAGTCCTATGGCGATCTGCGCTACCTGCGGCTCTCGGACGACTTTCGCGGAAACCCCAAGGGGGCCGTGTCCTGGCAGGGCCGTCTGGTGCCCGGATATCCGCGTATCGGTCGCATTTTCCGCCTGGAACAGGGCTTGGCTCAGCAGTTTGCAGGCCCCTTCTGGGTGGAGGAGAAGGTGGACGGCTACAATACGCGGATTTTTCGCGCCGGGGATCGGGTGCTGGCTTTGAGCCGCGGGGGATATGTCTGTCCGTTTTCCACCGATCGGGTGCCGGACTTTCTCGACCTGAGCGTCTTCGACGAGCATCCGGACCTGATCCTGTGCGCCGAGCTGGCCGGGCCCGAGAACCCCTACACCGAAGGCGGGCCCTCTTTTGTCGCGGAGGACGTGGAGCTCTTCGTCTTCGATATGATGCGGTTCGGCCGTCCCGGATTCCTGTCCCGGAGACAAGCCCAGGCGATTTATCAGCGCTTTGCGGTGCCGACGCCGCGATTTTTCGGCCGCTTCGAGCCGTCCCAGTGGCGCGATGTGCGCGCGATCGTGGAGCAGTTGGACACGGACGGGCGCGAGGGTGTGGTCCTCAAGGAGGACAGGCCGGGTGGACGGCGCACGAAATATGTCACGGCCTGGTCCGGCGTCTACGATATCGCCGTTCGTGCGGCGGATACCGTCGAGCTGCCGGGCGACTTCTTCACGGGCCGTATTTTGCGCATGGCTCTCTACCTGGATGAGGTGGAGCGGGGGCTCGACGCGGACCTCGAACGGGACCTCGGCCGCGCCTTCCTGCAGGGGCTGACGGAATCGGTTCGGCGCTTCAAGCAGGATGGGCACGTCTTCCACGACTTCCGCTGCCGCTTCCGCCAGAAGGGGAATGCCGAGGCCTTCATCGCCCACTTGCGTGGCATCCTGGGTCATACCCATGTCGTGCAGCGACGCCTGGAGCAGGAGGATGGCTACTGGGTCCTCGAATTCGAAAAGGAGGTACCCAAGCTTACCGGGCTTTTGCACCAGCTCTTCCGCGGCGCCGCCATTGTAGACTAAGGCGATTTCTGTCAAGGGTGAGGGGCCGGTCAGGAGCTCGTCCCGACCGTCGTTTGTTTGCCGCCGAGCCCAAACGGCTCGAGCCCATGCTAATGAGAATCCACTGTTTGCTGCACAGCCACCTGGGCGGCGAAATCTACCTGCCCATTTGGGCTGCCCAGAAGGGGTACCTTTGGACATCCAGCGTTGTCCCTTCGGTACCGTCGCTTCCGACGCCCGATGACCTCGACTGCTTGGTGGTCCTTGGAGGACCCATGAGCGCATGGGAGGAGGAAAAGTATCCCTGGTTGACAGCGGAAAAGAGGCTGCTGGAGTGCTTGATCGAGGCCGGCAAGCCGATTCTCGGGATCTGTCTGGGTGCCCAGCTCGTGGCGGACGTGCTCGGTGCGAGAACCTATATCGGGATGCACAAGGAGATCGGCTGGCATTTGGTCGAGGCTACCACCGAGTCCCGAATCCACCCCGTGGGCGCCGTCCTGCCGAGCTCCTTCGAGACCTTCCTCTGGCACGGGGACAGCTTCGACATCCCCGATGGTGCCACCCAAATTGCCCGCAGCGCCGCGTTCGAGAGCCAGGCATTCGTTTGGAACCGGGTCCTGGCTCTGCAGTTCCACCTGGAGGTCCGACCGGACTGGGTGGGACGAATCACCGCGCGGGATGCGGGAGAGTTGGTGGATTCCGGATTCGTTCAGTCGCTCGACACCATCCTGGGCAAACCCCAGGAGCTGTACCGGCTCAACAATGCCATCATGGAGCGGCTGCTGGACCGCTGGTTGGACCATGCCTCGCTCTGAGCTCAAGGCTTCTTCGCTCAGGAGCCGAGGCTCAGCCTCAGCGCCGGGGAAAAAGGGACCTGGTCGTGGGTTGGGTACGCGATCATCCTTGCAAAACGACAGATTGTGCCGATCGCGAAGAAGGCATTCCAATCGATGAGATTGCAGTCGTTCCCTTTCTTAGAATGCCTTCCTCGACAATTTGGAATCGAGACCCTGCCTGGATACCCGGTTGGTCCGCGTTTGCCGATCCGGAGGTGTTTTCGAGTTGCTGCGCAGGCCGGGCGTTGACCCTGATCAATCCTCAGCGACATTCGATTCACCGGGTGTGAACGCGCCTCGCTCGCCCAGCGTCTCCAAAATCCGCCGAAAGTTCAGCGGGTGGATGATTTCGATCCCCACCTTGTCTGCCCACTTGCGCAGCCCCTCGTCGGCGCACACCAGTGAGCCTTCCAACTCGAAGGAGAGCAGCAGCACGTCCACGTCCTCCTTGCTGTCGAGGATGCCCTGGCGCAGGGCCTCGCGGTAACGACCACGCAGCTTGTTGATCAGCTTTCCCGGGTCTGCTGTGGTCTGGGTCGCCTCCTTGGCCGCCTCCTCGGCGATGCGAAGGCCGCGGTCGATGCGGTAGCGGACCTCCTCGATCAGCTCGTAGAGCAGGGTGCCGGGGATGGTGAGCATATGCTTGCGCGGTGAGCGGATGCGCACGATCGATTCAAAGTCGGCCGCTACCTCGGACAGGTCCTTGATCTTGCCGAGCTCCTCGTAAACCGAGCCGGGCATGAAGAACTCCGAGCCGGTGGCACGTGCCAGCCGCGCGAAGGTGCGGATGGCCTCCTGGGCATCCGGGCCGAAGGCGCGGAAGACGTCCGGATTCGTGAAGATGCTGGTGTCGAGGACGAAGCGGTTCATGAGCGATCGCGGATGTCCGATTTTCGTCATTGTGCGCCCCGAGCCGACGTGCGGCAACGCAGAGCCCATTGTTCGGTCCGTGGACCGGTTGCTTTCCATAGACTCGGCTATAATGACCCCGTCGTTGTGGAGGATTGCCATGGCCGATTTTCACCAGGAACCCCAGATCACTACGCTGCACGGTCTATATGAGGCGTTCGACAAGGCTTCCTACCTGACGGAGCTCGAGCAACGCCTCGAGCACCATGCGCAGCACGAAAACATCAGCCTGCTCCTGCCGTCGCTCCACAGCGAGATGCAGAACGCCGGCGTCCTCGACGGTATCCTGGAGCAGATCCGGGAGGTACGTTACCTGAACAACGTCGTCGTCGCCCTTGGGGGTGCACCGGAGGAGCAACAGTTCCGAGAGGCAGAGGAATACTTCGGGCGTCTGGCGACGGCGGAACGGGACGTGCGCATCGTCTGGATCGACGGGCCACGCATCCAGGGGCTGCTCGGTGAGATGGCCGAACGCGGGATTGCTTCCGGCGTGCAGGGCAAGGGTCAATCGGTCTGGGTAACGCTGGGCTATCTGTTCGCCCGCGACGAGAGCGACGTGATCGCGCTCCACGACTGCGACATCGTCACCTACGACCGCACCCTGTTGGGAAGACTCATCGAGCCGGTGGTCAACCCCAATAACGATTTCCAGTTTTGCAAGGGCTACTATGCCCGGATCTCACCTACCGAGCGGGCGCTGAAGGGGCGCGCGACCCGGCTGTTCGTCACCCCGTTCGTGGAGACCCTTTCGAGGATCATGCGCGAGCGCAGACACCATGAGCTGGAGCGTTTCTTCCAGTTCCATCGCACGTTCAAGTACGCCTTGGCCGGGGAGTTCTGCTTCACGGCGGACCTGGCGCGAGGATTGAACGTGGCCTACGACTGGGGGCTCGAGGTGGCGACCCTGTCTCAGGTTTACGATCAGCTCACAACGCGGCAGATCGCCCAGATCGATCTGGCGCCCAATTACGAGCACAAGCATCAGGACCTGTCCCCGGACGATACCGACCGCGGTCTGCACCGCATGGTGGTGGACATCGCCAAGTTCTATCTCACCTACATGCGCTCCCACGGCGTGGCGTTGGACGATGCCTTCGTGGACATGATCCTGCACAGCTACTACCAAACCGCGCTCAAGTACATCCGCAAGTACAGCTATGACGCCGACGTCAATGCGCTGTCCTTCGATCTGTATGAAGAGGAGGCCGCTGCCGGGCATTTCCGCGGCTTCCTCTGGGACGCCTGGGAGCAGAGCAGGGGGCCCCAGGAGGCAAAGCTGATTCCCTCCTGGAACCGGGTCGCCTACACCTTTCCGGAGATCTACGATCGCCTGATGGGTGCGGTCGAGGAGGACAACAGCCAGGTCTGATCTCTGAGTTAGGCCTGTTCCTTGTTGCTCCGCAGCCGGCGCTGGAAGTGGTTCAGCAGGCGGGAGCGAATCTTTTTCTCCTTGTGCTTCGAGGCCGCCGCCAGGCGTCTCTCGGCCACGCCGATAAGGGTTTCCTGAGTACCCTTGCCCGTGTCGTCGGCCGGCTTGCGCTGGACGTAGGTGCCGTCGGGCTGCATTTCCCAGGCCGAGCGCTGATCGGCCAGCTGCACGTCGAGTATCAGCCTCAGCTCCTGGCGCAGCTCGGGGTCCTCGACCGGCGCGTGCACCTCCACCCGACTCTCCAGGTTGCGCTGCATCATGTCCGCTGAGCCGATGTAATACTCCTCGTCTCCGCCATTGCGGAAGTAGAGGATGCGAGCGTGCTCCAGGAAGCGTCCGACGATGCTCACCACCCGCGTGCCCTCCGAAACGCCGGGGATTCCCGGACGGAAGCGGCAGGTGTCCCGCACGATGAGATCGACCTTGACCCTGGCGCGGCTGGCCTCGTAAAGGGCCCGGGTGATGTCCACGTCCTCCAGGGCGTTCATCTTGATTTGGATCAGTCCATCGCGGCCCTCCTCCTGATGGCGAATTTCGCGCCGAATCTTCTCCAGTATGACGTGCTTCATCCGGTAGGGGGCGACGAGGGCCTTGCGGTAGCTCGGCGGCGGCGAGTAGCCGGTTATGTAATTGAACAGCTGGGTGATGTCCTGCCCGATGTCCTCGTCGCAGCCCAGCATCCCCAGGTCCGTGTAGAGCTTGGATGTGCCCGAATGGTAGTTGCCGGTGCCCACGTGGTAGTAACGGCGCAGCTGTGCGTAGTCGCGGCGCACGACGAAAATGAGCTTGCAGTGTGTCTTCAGGCCCAGCACGCCGTAGTTGACATGAATGCCCTCCGCCTCCAGCCGGCGCGCCCACCGTATGTTGGCGGCCTCGTCGAAGCGGGCCTTCAACTCCACCAGCACCGCGACCTGTTTACCGTTGCGCGCGGCCTTGATCAGGGAATCGACGATCGTGCCCTCGGCCGAGGTGCGATAAAGCGTCATCTTGATGGCTAGGACCTTGGGGTCCGCTGCTGCCGTGTCGATGAAGCGCTCGACCGTCGTCGCGAAGGGCTGGTAGGGATGCTGGAGCAACAGCGGGCCGTTCTCGCGGATGATGTGGAAGATGTTGCGGCGGTCCTTGGCGAGCAGCGGATGCTCGACCGGGCGGTGGGGCTCGTCGTGGAGCTCGGGAATATCCAGGAACGCGAGCTCGAAGAGGTCGCGCATGGCCATCATGCCCTCGACCTCGAACACATCCTCCGCCTCGTTCAGTCCCAGCTCCGCGGCCAGCATGCCGCGGTGGACCGGGTCCATGCCCTTCTCCACCTCCAGGCGCACGATGGGCGCAAAGTGGCGCTCGCGCAGCTCCGTCTCGATCATCTCCAATAGGTCGTTCGCCGCTTCTTCTGCCGGCTCCACGATTGCGTTGCGCGTGACCCGGAACATCTCGCAGGATTCGATCTCCATACCGGGGAAGAGCATGTCCAGATTGTCGATCATGAGGTCGTTCAGGGTGACGAAGGTGTTGGCCCCTTCCACCGGAATCAGTCGCTTGGACATGTCCTTGCTTACCGGCACCTTTACCCGCGCCATGTGAGTCTCGGTACCGCCCGGAAAGCGCACCGTTACAAGCAGGTTGAGCGCGAGGTTGGAGATGAAGGGGAAGGGGTGCGCGGGATCCATGGCCAGCGGGGTGAGAATGGGGAAGATATCGGTGCTGAAGTGCTCGCGCAGCTGCTCCCGTGTGGGCTGCGGCAGATCGGCGACCTTGACGATACGGATCTCGTGGACCTCGAGCAGGGCCAGGAGCTCGTCGAGAATCAGTTTTTGCTCCGCGTGCAGCTCCCGGCATAGGGCGTGGCATTCCTGGACCTGCTGGGTCGGCGTGCGCCCGTCCGCCGAGGTCTTGTACACACTGGCGGCGATCTGCTGCTTGAGTCCGCCGATACGCTTCATGAAGAACTCGTCCAGGTTGTTGCTGACGATGGCGAGAAACTTGACCCGCTCCAGCAACGGCGTGCGGGGATCGGCCGCTTCGCGCAGCACCCGTCGATTGAACTCGAGCCATGTCAGCTCCCGGTTGAGATAAAGGCTGGAGTCATCGATGTCGATTTTCGGAATCTCCGGCTCAGCCATATCAGACATGGTCACTTCTGCTTCCGGCACGATGTCGAGCGTGGGAGCTGCTTGGGGGTTGTTCATGGTGGGGCTCTGGTTGATTGAATAGATTGACGAAGCAACATTCGTTAGTTTAGCAATCGCTGATCGCTGGTGTTTTACCGCATCGTTAATCCAAGTCGGTGGACGAGCAAAGTGCCGTCCACAGTTTTCGGGCAGATTTTTGGCGGACTGCGCGGTGCTTGTCCACCACGATCAGCGTGATTTCTCGCGATGAAGAGCAGCATCAGGGCGTTCGGCTTCCCCGAAAAAATCGTCAGCGGCGGCCAGACGGGCGTTGATCGCGCCGCCTTGGATGCGGCCATCGAGCTCGGAATCGAGGTCGGCGGCTGGTGCCCGAAAGGCCGTCGCGCGGAGGATGGTCCGATAGAAGGTCGCTATCCGCTGCGGGAGACGCCGTCCCGGGCTTACCGCCAGCGTACCGAGTGGAATGTTCGGGACTCGGATGCCACTCTGATCCTTTTTCGCGAGAGGATGAGCGGCGGGACCCGCCTTACCGCGCGGCTTACGGACCGCTATGAGCGGCCGCTTCTGGTATTGGACCTCGACTCCGACCCGGATCCCAGAAGGGCTGGTGAATGGCTGCGAGAGCAAGGGGTCAGAGTCCTCAACGTAGCGGGTCCCAGAGAGGAGAGCGTGCCCGGCATCTACACCCAGGCACTTGGCGTTCTGCTCGAGCTATTGAAGTGAGCGTTCAGCGATCTTCCCATGCTGGTGACCGGAAAGAACAAGCAACAGCGAGCTCGGGAAAGAAACAAGCTAATACGTCGAGCTTGTCCTTTCGTCCGCCGGCTGCTTTGCGGACACGGTTGAATGGTTCAACCATTTACCCCTTGCTGCGCCGTCAGGCACGCGGATATCCTGCGCAAACTGCAATTAAATAGCTACATTCGGCTCCCGCGAGTCCAATATTGACACGCAACCTGGTAAACTTACACAGCCCACGGAAAATAAAGCCGCGAGCGCCGATCCTCAACGGGCCAATTGCGTGCAGTTCATTGCTGACGAGCGCCGGGTAACCCAAGTGTCGACGCGAATCGCATAAGGTAAGAAATCCGCAGCTACCTGTGGGCCATGCTTGCTGTTCTGCTGTCCTCAGGCATGAAGTCTTCCGTACGAAGCTGTTCCAAAGAATCGAGACCAATCGAGAGGAGGGGTCCACTATGGGCAAAAAAACAATGCTGTCAGCGACGCTGGCAGTTGTCCTTGCCGCAGGCTTTACGGCTGTGCAGATGGCGCAGGCGGGCGCGAAAAAGGCCGCGCCTCCAGCGGATAAGGCTGCGCCGCCGGCGGAAATGGCAGAGCATACTCTGGCGTCGACCGCGCCCGAGTACGGCGGCGATATCAGGGCTGCCGATGCCAACGCACCTAAAAACGACTACAACATCACCATCAACTACGAGCTGGGCATGCACTGCACCGGCTTCGACTTTACCTATTGCTGCGTGCTGCCGCCCTACAACTCCATCCAGGCGCAAGTGGTCAAGACCGCCAAGAGCAAAGGCAAAATGCCCGAGCTGCTGGAAGCGGATCCCGAGGACGCAGCGATCCTCCTGGACGGCAAGAAACGCTTCAAGCTGGCCTACGGACACGTGGACAACACCTATTCCGAAGGCAGCAAGATGAAGTATTGGGACGTCCCCTACGACGTCAACGGGGACGGCAAGCTTACGGAGAACGAGAATGTAGCCAACGCCTACTTCACGCACCTTTATGTCTACAAGGACCTGAAGGGCACCAACCCGAAAAACACCAGCAAGGACAGCGAAAAGCAGTTCGTCGGCATACAAATCCCGATCCCCAAGGACAATGGTCCCGCGGGGGCGGCGGTCCCGAGCCCCTTGAAGGGCGGCCATCTCCATTATACCGGCGAGAAAGGCACCATCGTTTACACCAAGTCGCCGGTGCTGGACAACGTGCCGATCGTGCTGACGAATCCCGGCATTTGGGACGCCCTCGGTCTGCCGCTCACCCCGTTCAACGACTCGACATCCAACAAGGATCCCCTGACCTTCGTGGAGAGCGATATACAGCCCTTCCAAGAGGCTTGGGTCGCCATGGAGGATGCGGATACGGGCAAGCCGGTGCTGGACAGCCACAGCGGCAAGCCTGTCGCCTTCATCGGCGACAACCCGATCGACATCCCCAACTGCGCCAACTGTCACTCCAACGAGACGGCCAATGGTGACAAATACAACCTGTACAAGCAGGAGCGGGCGTTCTGGAAGGGGTTGGGGGCGAGCGACTGGATCGCCGATCTCAAGGGCACCGCGGTGGCCATCCTGGAGATCCATGACGACCACAACGGCACGGATTTTCTGAAGAATTACGATCCCAAGAGCCACAACACCTCGAACCGTATCGGCCGTGACACCGTGCTGTGCCAGAAGTGCCACGCCGACAACGTCATCGGCGTGCTCAACTCCGACACCTTCAAGGATCCCAAGACCGGCAAGGAAAAGCGCATCCCGGCGCTGACGGAGGGCGTCCATACGGTACATCAGACCAAGGTGCCGATGCCGGACTCCGAAGGCCGCAGCGGCGCCTGCCAGGGCTGCCACCCGGCCCACCGCCAGGACCGCAGCATGTTCGGTTATCCCATCACCCCGGAGGGCGAGAACTTCTATGCCGACGCGGATAACCGCGATGCCGCCGGGGGCTGCTATGTCGGCCGCGACGTGCATGCCAATCCGCACAAGGACCGGGATGGGGTCGAGACCGGCGAGCAGCTGAACGCCATCGGTGAATGGATGCAGGCGAATGTCTCCCAAATCGGCAACGGCAAGGGCGGTAAGGGTCTGTGGTGCACCAACTGCCATTCCCAGCTCTCCCGGGAGCTTTACCAGCGCGACAACCTGACCAATGCCTTCAAGCAGGAAGGCGAGACCATCCGCAACAAGTCGCTGGACGAGATCGCCAAGGCCATCGGCGTCGATATGGCGCGCCTGGAGGCGATGATGGATCCCAAGGTGGTGCTCAACGACAAGGGTGAAGACACCCCCGGCAAGTCCGAGATCCTCCATACCTGGGCCGCAGATCGCCTGGTCCCGGATATTGCGGTCATCGCGCTGAAGGGCGACGGTCCCATGGTGAGCAAGGACGAGGATGGGGATGTCAACGTCGTCCCGCTCTCGGCCAATCCGGCCGTCGATATCGCCAGCCTCGAGCTGCCGAAGGGTGCAACCGGAGCCGCCGCGGTACCCTACGATGCCGCCACCCATGGCCGGGATTATTGGCTGGCACCCGGGGTCCCGCACTGCGCCGATTGCCATGCCGCTCCCTTCGTCGAGGGCCAGGGAGGGGTTGCATTCCCCATCAATCAGCCCGGCAAATACAGCAACATGCGTTATACCAAGGGCCACGCCGGCTTGGCCTGCCAGACCTGCCACGAGTCCATCCATGGCCTCTATCCGGTGACGCCCGATACGGATATCACCAGCTATGAGCAGGCCACGCAGTACAATCCCGACGGCTCCCACGGTCCCTTCAAGTGCGCCGCCTGCCATTTCACCAACGAAAAGGGCGTGCCGCAGATCGCGGACGACGAAGAGCATGTCTGGGAGGGCAAGCCGATCCTCGAGGACTATGAGGCTGCAGTTGCCTGGATGCACGCCAGTGCGCCGGACCTCGGCGGTAAGATCCCGGAGGAATGATCCCGGAGTAACGATCTGGGCGTCGGCTCGCACCGGCGCATTCCAATCACCTCCGCCCGGTCAGGGACGATCGGGGAGGCTCGGTCCAAACCGACATCCCGGGGGCTTCATGCCCCCGTTTTCTTTACGGGATATTCTCGATGATTCTGAAATCACACTTGAAATCGGTCGCGGTTGCAGTGCTCTTGCTCTTTTCCGCCCTGTCCGCCTCCGCCGGTGCCGAGGTGCTGGCGACGGTCGGCAGCCTCAGCGTCACCTCCGATCAGCTGGAAACCGCCATCGCCAGCTCGCCGTTCAATGTCCAGTTTGCCGCCATGGACGAGGACGACCAGGCCGCCTTGCGCGGTGATCTGCTCAAACGCCTGGTCATACAGCGGCTGCTCTATTTGGAGGCCGAGCGATTGGGGCTCGACAAGACGCCGGAGTTTACAAAGGAGCTGGAGTCTTTTCGCCTGGGCCTGCTCTATCGTCATTACATGGATCGACTGAGAGAGCAGATCACAATACCTCCGGAAGACCTGGCGGTTCTGAAGGACCGGCACAAGGGAGACCCGGATGGGCTTACCGCCGCCAAGTCCGCCTATGTCGTCGATCGTTACCGCGCGGTGCGGCTCTTGACGCTGCAGACCTTGAGAGAAAAACGAGGTGTAAAAGTCTATAAGGAGAGGATTACCCCCGAAACGGCGAAGGATACGCTGCTGCTCGAGGGAGAGGGTATCCGGATCACCTATGGCGACATCCTCGAAGGCACACGGGATCTACCCGAAGCGCCTAGTCCCGAATGGAGCCCCGATCAGATCGAGGAAAAGCTATACAAGCGTGCCGAGTTTCTGCTCATCGCCCAGGCCGCGGAAGCAGAAGGCGTGGACGTAGGCGATCGTGTCGCATCCTACCGGAGTGAACGGCTTCCGGCCTTGCTGCTGCAACGGATGGAGGCGCAGTGGATTCCGGGCGAGGAGGTGCTGCAGGAGTATTTTCAGGCCCATCCGGAGCTCGGGCGGGTCTTGGAGCGCCGCCATATCGGCCAGCTGGTGGCGGCGACCCGCGACGAGGCGGAAGCTCTGCGCGAGCGTATTCTCGCGGGGGAAAGCCTGTTCGCGCTCGCCGGCGAGCAGAGCATCGATCCCTATGGGCGCGAGCGCAACGGCGACATGGGGTGGGTAGTGGAAGGTCGCGGCATGCCCGAGATCGAGCAGGCCATCGCCCAGCTGCGCAACGACGAGATCAGCGCCGTCGTCGAGACCCCCAGGGGCTTTCACCTCGTCACCATCCTGGAGCGCCGACCCGGCGGACAGCGACCCTTCGACAGCGTACGCGACAAGGTTCGACAGGAGGTGATCGCACAAAAGAGCGCCCCCTACTTCCAGGACCTCGAGCGCCGTTACGGCGTGAAGTGGAACGTCATCCAAGCGCAACATGCGGGGTTGAACCAATGAATGGATCCCGCATGCGGGCGGCAGGTATCGGTATCCTGGCGGTTACCGCCCTGTTTGTGGTCGCGGGCTACCCGCTCGCCGGCGAGGATTCCGACGATCCAACGGAAGGATCGCCCGTCGCCTCGTCGCCTTCCGGGCTCGAGACCGGCACGACCACCTTACCGGACAGGGTCACGAATGCCTGGGACATACCGGCGTTTCACCTGAAGGGTTTGGACGAAAAGACGCACCAGCTCGACGAGTGGAAGGGAAAGGTGATCATGCTCAATTTCTGGGCCACCTGGTGCGGACCCTGCCAGTACGAGATCAGGGATTTCATAACATACCAGGATCAATATGCGTCCCGAGATCTGCAGATCATCGGCATGGGTCTGGACGAGGAGCGCAAGCTGAGAAATGTCGCGCGTACCCTCGGCATGAACTACCCCGTTCTGATCGCGGACCCGGTGAAGAATCCGGGGCTGCTGCCTCAGTGGGGCAACCCGACGCAGATCGTCCCCTATACGGTCGTCATTGACCGCGATGGTCGCCTGAAATATATCCACCGCGGACAAATGCAAAAGGACGCTTTCGACGAGTTTGTATTGCCCCTGTTGTTACCGTCTGTTGGCGGATTGGAATCCGACATCCAGCGCGTCGTCGCCGGTAATGAAAGATAGAGGGACGATTTGGTGGTTGTATGACGAAGGCGCCAAGGCGTCCGAAACAACCGCCGTTTGGCGTAATGATATCCATCTCCGGGTCGTAGCGGACCACCATGTCCGTTAGCCCAATTTCGGCCGTTCGCTGTTGGTTCTTTATGTCAAGTCACGGGCTCTTTCCGGCCGTCGACTTCCTTGCCGGACGCGGAATGATCCTCTTCGGGAACGGGCGCAACGCTCCAGCATCGCCGATGCAGCGCCGCCCGGGCGATGAAATAGGCGCTCACCGGTGCGGTGATCATCAGAAAGGTTGCGACCAGCAACTCGTGGACGCTCAAGCCTCCGCGGGTCGAAAAGAATAGCATCGACGCGATCAACACCCCGCCCACGCCGAGGGTCGAGGCCTTGGTGGGACCGTGCAGGCGGGTGAAGATGTCGGGGAGACGCACGATCGCGATGGACCCGATCAAGGCGAATCCTGCGCCGGCGAGCAGGAACAAGGCGGTCAATAGATCGATCAAATCCTGGATCATTCGATGATGTCTCCGCGCAGCAGGAATTTGGCGAGCGCTATGGTGCTTACGAAGCCGAGCAGCGCGATGAGCAGGGCAGCGGCGAAGAAATCCGGTCGGCCGACGTGGATGCCGTAGAGGATGACGACCGCCACGGCGTTGATGTAGAGGGTGTCCAGGGCCAGGATGCGGTCGGTAGCGTCTGGTCCGCGCAACAGCCGCCAGGCATTGAGCAACAGCGCCGCGCCGAACAGGACGAAAGCGATCGCAACGGCCGTGCTCAGCATGCGAGCATCTCCTTGATGGGTGCCTCGTAACGGGTCTTGATCTGGCGTATCAGGGATTCGGGATCCTCCTCGCTCAGTGCATGGACCAGCACGTACCGGTGCTCAGCGTCGAGCTCGGCCGAGACGGTTCCGGGCGTCAGCGAGATCACGCTGAGCAGCGCGGTTATGGCGAAGTCGCCTTGCACGTCCAGCGGTACCCGCACGAAGGTGGGTTTTACGGCATCCGAAGGCCCGAGCACGAGGCGCGAAACCACGAAGTTGGCAATGACTATGTCGTAGATCACGCGTGCAACCAGCCGCAACGCCAGAAGCGGTTGTTTGACTTGGGCGGTTTCGGGCCAAAAGCGTTTGGAGAACAGCGGGATGAGTAATCCGAGTGCGGTGCCCAGCAGGATTTGCCCCGGCGCCAGGCTGTCGTTCAACAGCAGCCAGATCACGAGGAGCAGGAGGCTCATCCATGGATGCGGCAGCCAGGCAGCGCGTGCCCTCATTGGTAGGTCCCCCGTTTGCGGGCCGGAATGCTCACGCCCTCGTTGGCCATGACCGAGTCGATATAAATGGCAGGGTCGGCGAGCTGGGCCGCGGTGGCGCGAGTGAAGTCGGTGACAGAACCCGCGATCAGCATCAGAAAAGCCGCCCCCAGGATCAGCGCGCCGGTGGACGAGAGTGCGAGCACGCCCGCACGTTCGCCGGCGGGAGGCGCCTCACCGGTGCGCCAGAAGATGGCGCTTCCGGCCCGGCTGAGGGCGACGATCGCCAACAGTCCCGTCCCCAGGATAAGGCCGAGCATCCAGTAAGCCGCGGGGTGAGACAGTGCGCTCTCGAGAATATAGACCTTGGCGGCGAAGCCGGCTAAGGGGGGTAAGCCGGCGATGCCGATGGCCCCTATGAAAAAAAACGTCCCGAGAAGCTCGGTCTGGATGACGCTCTGTTCACGGTCGAGTGCCGCCCCGGCGTTCCCTCGCTGACGGGCGACGAGGTCGGCGAGAAGGAAGAGGCCGCCGCCTACCAGGGTGCTGTTGAGGATGTAGTAGAGCGCGGCCGAGACCGCGGCCTGCGATGCGAGACCCAGGGCCGCCGTCAGGGTGCCGGCCGACAGAACCACCAGAAACGCCAGCAGGCGCTTGAGGTCCCGGCTCGCCAGCACGCCGAGCGTTGCGACTGCCACGGTTGCCAACCCGATGGGGATCAGCCAGGGATCGGCCAGAGAGGCGGCATGGCCGGCGCCCGGTCCGAATACCAGGCCATGGATGCGCAGGATGGCATAGACTCCAACCTTGGTCATGATGGCGAACAGGGCCGCGACCGGCGCGCAGGCGGCCGAGTAGGCCGGACTCAGCCAGAACCCGAGGGGTACGAGGGCGGCCTTGAGTGCAAATACGACCAACAGCAGCAGGCCCCCGGTCCGCAGCAGTCCCGCCTGCTCCGGGCCGGCCGCGGCAACCCGGATCGCCAGGTCCGCCATGTTGAGGGTGCCGGTGGCGGCGTAGACTGCCGCTATGCCTATCAGGAACACGGACGAGCCCACCAGGTTCAGCACCAGGACGTGCATTCCGGCGCGGACCCTGGTTGCGCCGCCGCCATAAAGCTGGAGGCTGTAGGAGGCGATCAGCAGGATCTCGAAGAAGACGAACAGGTTGAACAGGTCTCCGGTCAGAAAGGCGCCGTTGACACCGAGCAGCTGCATCTGGAACAAGGCATGGAAGTGCCGTCCGCGCTGGTCGTCGCCGTCCAGGGCATAGAGCAGGGCGGCCAGGGCCAGTACCGCGCACAGGGTCAGCATGAGCGCGCTGAGCCGGTCGGCGACCAGGACGATCCCATACGGCGCAGGCCAATCCCCGAGGTAGTAGACTTGCGGCAAACCCGAGGAGGCCCCGCCGAGCAGGAGCAGCGCCACCGGGAGGAGCGCCGCCGTGGCGACAACGCTGACGGTGCGTTGGGTCGTCTGCCCCAGTGAGCCGGCCAGCAGGAGCAGTGCACCGGCGGCGAGCGGGATCAGGACGGGCAATATCACCAGATGGCTCACGGAGCGTCTCCGCCGTCGACTCGGTCGTCTCCCAGGTCGCGCAATGCCCGCAGGGACAGTACGATCAGGAAGGCGGTCATAGCGAACCCGATGACGATGGCCGTCAGCACCAGGGCCTGGGGCAGGGGATCGGGGTATTTGTCGATTCCCTGCCCGAGCAGGGGCGCGCTGCCCTGCGTCAGTCTGCCGCTGACGAACAGAAAGAGGTTCACCGCGTAGCCGAGCATGGAGATCCCGAGCATGACAGGGAAGGTGCGGCGGCGCAGGATCAGGTAGATGCCGCTGGCAGTCATCAGCCCGACGAGCACTGATACCAGCACCTCCATCAGCGGCTTTCCTCCTGCAGATGCAGGCGGCCGATACCGGTCAGGATGAGCAGCACGGTACCCACGACTCCAAGGAATACCCCCAGATCGAAGAGCATGGCGCTGGCGAGCTCGAAGGTGCCGATCACCGGTAGGGTCAGGTAGGTGAAGGTGCTGGTGAGGAAGGGATAGCCGAGCAGCCAGCTTGCAAGGCCCGTCAGCGTCGCGATCAGTATTCCTGCCCCGATCAGCCCTGCCAGATTCCAGTCCATACGCCGGTCGGCGTCGCGGCTGCCAGCCGCCATGAACTGAAGAATCAGGGCGACGCTCGCGACCAGTCCGGCGATGAAGCCGCCTCCGGGCTCGTTGTGGCCACGTATGAAAAGCCAGGCCGCGACCAGGAGCGCCATGGGCAAGAGCAGCTTGGAGACGGTGACGAGGACCAGCGGGTGGATATCTGTTGCCCAGGTGCGTCCAAGCCAGTCCTTGTCCGGAGCGCGGAGGGACAGGCCGGCGAGCATCCCCAGGATCCCGATCGCCGCGATGCCGAGCACGGTGACCTCCCCCAGGGTGTCGAACCCGCGGAAATCCACCAGCGTTACGTTCACCACGTTGGTGCCGCCGCCGCCCGGTTTGCTTTCCGCCAGATGAAAAGCGGAGATGCTGCCGGTGGTGTGTGTGAGCATGGCGTAGCAGAGTGCCGCCACTGCGGCGCCCACGAGCAGAGCAAGCGCCGCATCCCGGCCCCGTTGGAACGGGCGCGACTCGGCCGGCGTCAAACGCGGCAGGTAGTGCAGCGCAAGCAGGATCAGGATCACGGTGGCGATCTCGACTAGGAGTTGGGTCAGTGCCAGGTCCGGCGCGGAGAAGCGGGCGAACAGGAGGGACACGATCAGCCCCACCAGGCCGAGCATCAGCACGGCCCGAAACCGATGCCGGTGCCAGACGGCTGCGGCGAGGGACCCACCCCCGAGTAGCAGGCCGCCGAGCAGGATATCGATGCCGATGGGAGTCCTGGCGCCGTCGCCGCCAATGGGCTCTCCCCAGTATCCGACGATTCCGGCGGCGAGGGAGCAAAGCACCAGAAGAAATGTGTATCTGGCAAGGCTGCGGTTGTCGACGAGGGCGTCGAGCCGGCGACCGGCCTTGTAGATCCACTCGACCAACTCCTCGGCTATCGCCTTGCCGTTTACCGTCACGGGGATGCCGTCATGGGCGGCGTATACCCAGCGGCGGGATGTGTAGAGGAGGGTCCCGGCGGCCAGGGCAATCAGACTCATGAGCAGGGGAAGGTTGAATCCGTGCCAGATGCTCAGGCTGAACTCGGGCAGTGGGCGTTGCAGAACGGCGCCGGCGGCGGTCTCCAGGATCGGTCGCACGGTGAAATTCGGAAAGGTGCCCACCGCGATGCACAACACGACCAGGATCTCCACCGGCACCTTCATCCAGCGCGGTGGCTCATGGGGTGTCTTGGTCAGGCCCTTTGGCTCCCCGTTGAAGAAGACGTCGTGAATGAAGCGAAGGGAATAGGCAACGGCCAGCATCCCGGCAATGGTCGCCGTCACCGGCAGCAGCCAATGCCAGGATGCCTCTCCCAGCCACTGCAGGTGGAGGGTCTCCCCGAAGAACATTTCCTTGGAAAGAAAACCGTTGAGCAGCGGCACGCCGGCCATGGCACCGGCCGCTACCATGGCCAGCACGGCCGTATAGGGCATGTACTTGAACAGGCCGTTGACCTTGCGCATGTCCCGGCTGCCGCACTCGTGGTCGATAATGCCGGCTGCCATGAAAAGGGACGCCTTGAAAACCGCGTGGTTGATGATGTGGAAGACCGCGGCGATTTCGCCCAGGGGCGTGCCGAGTCCGAAGAGAAGGGTAATCAGTCCGAGGTGGCTGACGGTGGAGTAGGCCAGCAGACCTTTGATGTCGTGCTGGAACAGGGCGAGGTAGGCGCCCAGCAGCAGGGTGATCAGGCCCGCCGAGCCTACCAGATAGAACCAGAGCTCGGTTCCTGCCAGGACAGGGAAAAACCTCGCGAGCAGGAAGATCCCGGCCTTGACCATGGTCGCCGAGTGTAGGTACGCGCTCACCGGCGTCGGTGCCGACATGGCGTGGGGCAGCCAGAAGTGAAAAGGGAATTGGGCCGACTTGGTGAACGCGCCGAGCAGGAAGAGCACTAGTATCAGGGGGTAGCGCGCATGCTCCTTGATCCTGTCCCCTGCCGCGAGTACCTCCGAGAGATCGAAGCTGCCGACGATTTGGCCGAGAAGGAGGATCGACGCGAGCAAGGCCAGTCCTCCACCGCCGGTTATGAAGAGCGCCAACCGCGCCCCTTGGCGTGCTTCGGCTTCGTGCCGGCGAAAGCCGATCAGGAGGAAGGAGGACAGGCTGGTCAGCTCCCAAAACAGGAGCATCAGAAGCAGGTTTTCCGAGAGCACCAGGCCCAGCATGGCGCCCATGAAGAACAGCAGGAAGCTGTAGAAACGGGGCCCGCCTTCCTCCGCCGACAGGTAATAGTGCGCGTACAGCAGCACCAGCATGCCGATGATGAGGATGAGCAGGGCGAAGAGCAGGCTGAGTCCGTCGAGTCGGAAGGACGCCGACAGGTCGATCGCTGGAATCCACTCCTGACTATGGATCAGAAGCTGGCCCGAGTACGCTGCCGGCATCTCGGTGATCAACAGGACCAGCGCCAGCCCGGCGGTCAGGCTCGCTGCCAGCGCCGGTCGCATACCTGGCGACCTCGCGGCGAGGGGGATGAGCATTGCGCCGATAAAGGGCAAGCAGACGATCAGGGGCAGCATCTGAAATCCCGCGGTCAGTAGCGATAAGCCGGCTGGGCGACATGGCCTGGGGCGAGCGCCAATGGTAGATGAGAAAGTACTCGTAACGGAAGCGTGGCGGTCGAATTCCGGCGGGACTCGCCGGTTTCAACGCCCCCTGGTCCGGGGTCGGCTCCGTCGGCGACCGCGCGGGAACGGCGGAACAAGGCAATCACAAAACAGTGGCCAAGACCGGACGAACGGAGTTCTCGAGGGAGTGGTGCGCCGGGGACGACATAGGATGGTCCTCTCGGACCGGCGATCTCTATCAGGGTGCGAAGATCAGCATCAGATAGGCGAGAAACAATACCAGATGAACCGAGCCTTGTAGAACGTTGGTGCGGTTACTGGAAAAGGTGACGATGGAGACCGCGAGCGTGAGCAGCAGAAGAATCATATCCGCACCCTGTAGACCGAGCTCTACCTTCTTGTTCAAAGCGAGGCTGATCGTCAGGACCGCCGGGACGGTGAGTCCGATCGTGGCGAGCACGGAGCCGAGGAAGATGTTCACCGAGCGCTGCAGCCGGTTGTGCAGTGCGCCCTCGATGGCCCCGAGTGCCTCCGGTGTGAGGACCAGGGCTGCGACCACGAATCCGCCGAGCGCCGCCGGAGCGCCGAGGTAGTCGATGCTGTAGTCGACCGGAATAGCTAGTTTCTTCGCCATCAATACGACTGGAGTCAAGTAGCCGACGAGAAACAAGAAGTGGAAAGGAAGCGAGCGTATGACGAGCCCATGGTGCCCCTGGTCCGCTCCTGATCCGCCCTCGTTCGCCAGGGTGAAATAACCGCTGTGACGTCTCGTCTGGATGACCAGAAAAATCCCGTAGAGTGCGGTCGAAATCAGAATTAGAAAGAGGGCTTGAAAGGCGGTAAGCGTGGGCTCGGACGTGGAGATCGTGTAGTTGGGCAGCACCATACTCAGGACGGCCAAGGGAATGATGACACCGAGGTAGGCGTTTGCCCCTTGCAGGTTGTAGGACTGCTCCCGGTGCCGGATTGCACCCAAGAGCAGGCTGAGACCCACCATTCCGTTCATGACGATCATGACCACCGCGAACATGGTGTCTCGCGCCAGGGTGGGATTGTTCGTGCCCGTCAGCATCAGAGCCGAGATCATCAATACTTCGATGGAAATCACCGACAGGGTCAGGATCAGCGTACCGTAGGGCTCCCCCAGCCTCGCGGCCAAGCAGTCGGCGTGATAGACCACCCGGATGGCGGCCCATAAGATGGCCGCGAACAGCCAGGCGAACATGAGCCCCAGCCAGAGTGGATTCGACAGGTCCGCCAGCCAATCCTCACCGAAGATCAGAAACAGAACCGCGGTAACCGCTATCGGCGCCAATGGAAGCTCGGCGCGGAGCGTCGCGGCGCCGCTGCGGGTGGACTCATCTCGTCTCACATCGTCCCCCCGGCGACAAATCGACGGCGGCTGTTGATCGAGTGGTTGTGTTTCTTATCGCTGTCGAGAATCATCGAACCGCTCGAATGCTCTGTTGCTGATGGAAAGCTGGTCATGAGCATAGGGGTGGATCAAGATGCTGAATTGGTGGAGAAAACCAGTGTGTTGCGGCAGTTGCGGTTGTCGGCGTTTCTGGACGGCAACGCGTCACTGCTTCAGCCGCGCATGGGAGAGCATCGACAGGATCGCGGCGAGAAAAAGCGCGAGCGCCAAAGCGAGAAACAGCCAATGCAGAACGAAAATGGGTGTCGCCAACCTGTCCGGCATCCAGGTGTTGCTCTGCTGCACAAACGCCAGTCCGGCGGAAACCAGCGCAAGCAAGCTTGCGACAAAGAGGGTGATCGCCGACCGGCACGCGGTCTCCAGCGCCGCCTCGGACGAGTACCTGGGTGCGGTTCTGCACCAGTTGAACCCCAGCGCGCTCAGGGACAGCAACAGCACGAAGGAAGAAAGCGGTAGTATTTCCTTGTTCCCGCTGTATTCCGTCAGCTGTATCCCGAGCAAAGCGATGGCCATGACCACCATCGACGGCATGAGCACAGCGCGGCTAAAGGACAAGATGGCACCTTTGGATTTTTCGAAGTAGCTCATGTCACTGATCAAAGTCGTTGCTGTCGGCTTCTTGCTTCTTGCTTCTTGCCGCCGAGAATATACAGGATTTCAGGTCCCGGGAGCGAGGGTGACCGGCTCCGGACAACTCGAGCTACCGCCGCGGTTGGGTCGGAGATGCTGCACGGGCGGTGGAACGCGACTCTCGGGAAGTTGTGTCACGAGTGAGTCAGGACCAGGGACAAATTCGGCCAGTACGTGATAATCAAAAGAGCGCAGAGCAGGATCAGAAACCAGGGCAGCGTGGCTCGGTAGAGCTGCAGCACCGGCCGCTCGAACCACCAGGATCATGGACTCGCGCATCACTTGCGGTAGTTGGCGCAAGGGTATCTCCCGCCGTAGGACCACTTCGACGAGCAGGACATAGAAGGCGGTCGCCGCCGCGGCCTCGGAGACCGCGAGCCACCCGCCGTAGATTCCTCCCAGGACGACAACGCCGTAGCCTCCCTGGCGCAGGGCCGGGACCAGCAGTGCGCCGAGTGCCACAATGGTGATGCCGGAAGCGCCCGTAAAGGCGGTGAAGAAGGCGCATGCCGCCAACGCGACCAGAGCCAGTCCCCCCGGCATCCAACCGAGCAGTGCCTGGCTCAGGCGCACCAGACGTTGCGGGGCCAGGCTCTCGCTCAACAGGTAGCCGGCGAAGGTGAACAGGGGGATGGCGAGCAGGACGGGGGTCTCGGCGATGCGAAAGAACTCGATCGCCACCACGGAGAGATCGATGTCGCTGCGATGAAATCCCAGCAGGGCCCCGGCGCCGATCACCGCGAAGAGTGGGGCGCCGAGCAGGGCCAGGGCCACCAGCAACAGGCCGGCGAGGATCACGTCCTCTTTGCCGTCGGTAGCGCAGACAATGCCCGCAGGGCGAAGCGAAGTGCCATGAATCCGAAACCCAGGGGGATGATCAGCTCGGCGATCCAGGCCGCGACACCGGGTGCGATGACCGTTCCGTCCTGATACTCGAGCCAGACCAGGCGCCCGCCGTGCCAGGCGAGCAGGGCGCAGACGATCGCCGTGAAGGTGGCCGTGAGCCGTTCCGTCCAAGCGGCGAGACCTTGCGGCAGGAAGCGGGACAGCAGATCGATATGGATATGCCTTCTCTCTCGCGTGGCGGCCAGAGCGCCGGCCAGGGCGAGCCAGAGAACCATCAGGCGCAACAAAGGATCGGCCCATGGCAGGCCGGCGTCGAACAGATTACGCATGA
>JAJDOL010000246.1 GCA_022340195.1 Chromatiaceae bacterium | reverse complement strand
GTCTCAGTCCCAGTGTGGCTGATCATCCTCTCAGACCAGCTACCGATCGTCGCCTTGGTAGGCCTTTACCCTACCAACAAGCTAATCGGACGCGGGCTCATCTCATAGCGGGAGCATGCAAGCAGAGGCCCCCTTTCTCCCATAGGACGTATGCGGTATTAGCCCGAGTTTCCCCGGGTTGTCCCCCACTACGAGGCAGATTCCCACGCGTTACTCACCCGTCCGCCACTCTACTCGCCCCCGAAAGAGCTTTCGCGTTCGACTTGCATGTGTTAGGCATGCCGCCAGCGTTCAATCTGAGCCAGGATCAAACTCTTCAGTTCATACTTTGTGGCCGCCGAAACGGCCTATCCTTGCTCAACGGGTATCTTCAATCACTCGAAGATGCTCCGTCGAAAAGTTTCAAGCCTTTCCGGCTGCGACGGAGCACCCACACAAGTTATCCGAACAAATTGTTAAAGAACTCTTACGCTCTCCACTCTGGAGAGACCGCCCATTCTACGCCCCACAACGAGGGTGTCAAGCGCCAATTTTCCATTTGCTGCAATCGCATGATCCGTCAGCACCGCCCAGGCGGGAGAGGGCGCAATCATACGCGACGGGGCGGTAAAGTCAACTTCTAGCCTCTTCGCGCCCAGCCGGTTCCGAGATTCTAGGTAATCGGAAGAGTGTAGTCTCAGCTCACGGTGATACGGGAGAATCGCCGCTTACCGACCTGGTAAACGCGCGTCGTCCCCGACTGAATCGCCAGAGTCCGATCTTCGATTCGCTGCCCGTCTACACGAACCGCGCCCTGGCCAATCATGCGCAGGGCTTCGGAAGTGCTCTTGACCAAACCTGCTTCCTTCAACAGATTGGCAATCGGCAGCGCACCGCTGTCCTGCGGGGACAGTTGCAGATGTGGCATATCGTCCGGAATCGCCCCTTTTTGGAAACGAGCAATGAAGGCATCCTTCGCGCGTTGCGCGGCGGATGCGTCATGAAATCGGGAAACCAACTCCACGGCGAGCATGAATTTGATGTCCCGCGGATTCTCTCCGGCCGTTACGGCTCGACGCCAGGTCTCGACGTCGTTCATGGGCCGAAAGCTCAGGAGCTCCAAATAGCGCCACATGAGCTCATCCGAGATCGACATGAGCTTGCCGAACATCTCATCCGGCGGATCCGTGATACCGATATAGTTTCCAAGTGATTTCGACATCTTCTGTACACCGTCCAACCCCTCCAGGATCGGCAGGGTGATTACCACCTGCGGCTCCTGCCCGTAGGCCTCCTGAAGCTGACGCCCAACGAGAAGATTGAACTTCTGATCCGTTCCCCCGAGCTCGATATCGGCCTTAAGGGCGACGGAGTCGTATCCCTGAATGAGCGGATAGAGGAACTCGTGGATGGCGATGGATTGCCCGGATCTGAACCGCTTCGAGAAGTCGTCCCGCTCCAGCATGCGCGCGACTGTGTGCTTTGCTGCCAATTGCACCAGTTCCGCCGCCCGCATCTCACCCATCCAGCTGGAATTGAAAACGACAAGGGTCCGTTCTGGATCCAGTATGCGGAAGATCTGCTCCTCATAGCTCTTGGCATTGTCGAGGACATTGTCACGTGTCAGCGGCGCTCTGGTTGCACTCTTGCCCGTGGGGTCTCCGATCATTCCGGTGAAATCGCCTATCAGGAACAGGACCTCGTGCCCCAGATCCTGGAACTGACGCAACTTGTTGATCAAGACCGTATGCCCGAGATGCAGATCCGGGGCCGTCGGGTCGAACCCCGCCTTTACTCGAAGCGGCCGCTCTTGCGACAGCTTCTTGCGCAAAGCATCCTCGAGCAGGATTTCCTCCGTTCCGCGTTTGATGATCGCAAAGGAGTCTTCGGCTGCTCCCATTTCGCTGCCCCTTGGCTGAAAAATTCCCTGATAATAGCCGAAAACCGAGTTGCGAGACTCCAGACTAAAGATGCAAGCCATGATTCTGGCCGCTGGACGCGGCGAGCGCATGCGTCCGCTCACGGACCATACCCCTAAGCCTCTGCTGGAGGCGGCTGGCAAGCCACTGATCGTCTACCACATCGAGCGTTTGGTTGCCGCCGGTCTGCGTAAGATCGTTGTTAACTACGCCTATCTCGGCGACAGAATTCAAGCCGCTTTAGGCAATGGCTCACGTTGGGGGGCGCAGATCCGATACTCGCCGGAACGCAAGGCATTGGAGACCGGCGGCGGTATTTACAAGGCGCTGTCGCTGCTCGACCCCGGGCCTTTTCTGGTGGTAAACGGCGACATCTGGACGGACTTCGACTTTGCGCGCCTGCACCTCGCGGACGGCTTTCACGCACACCTGGTGCTGGTCGATAACCCTCTTCACAATCCCGATGGCGACTTCGCACTCGAAAGTGGGATCTTGTCGGCGCAGGGCTTTCCGCGCTACACCTTCAGCGGCGTGGGTGTATACCACCCAGATCTGTTCCGCAATTGCTCTCCCGGGGCCTTTCCCCTATCTCCCTTGCTGCGCGCCGCCATGGAACGCGCACTGGTGAGCGGCGAGCACCATCCGGGGCGCTGGCTCGACATAGGTACACCAGAGCGTTTACAAGCACTCGATCGGATGTTAAAGGTCGGGTAGCAAATCACGAGTCTTCGAACAGCATCATGGGCCAGGAAATAAATGCGTCCCGCTTCACCCAAGCCGACTTCGATTCCTTTGGCATGCTCCTGCGCAGAGAAACCGATCTTCTCGAGAGTTGGTTCCGGGATGGCGTCTTTGCATCCACCCAGAAGGTCGGGGGTTTCGAGCTCGAAGCCTGTCTCGTAGCGGCGGACATGGGTCCCGCGCCGATCGTCGAGCCATTTCTGGATCGCCTGGCCGACCCCCTGGTCGTTCCGGAGCTGGCCACCTTCAACGCCGAGATAAACGGCACACCGCAACGCCTGCAAGGGAACGCCCTCAGCCGGCTGGCCGCCGAGTTGGAGTCCACATGGAAGCGCTGCGGCAAGGCTGCAGCCGGACTCGATGCGCGCCTGGCCATGATCGGCATCTTGCCGACGCTGAGGCCCGAGCACCTGGACATGGCGTTCATGAGCCCGCTCAAGCGTTACCGGGCACTCAACGAGCAGATCCTCCATTTGCGCCACGGTCGTCCGCTAACCCTGGAAATCCAGGGCAAGGACCATCTATTCCTGGAGCCGCAAGATGTGATGATGGAGTCGGCCGCCACCTCCTTTCAGATTCATCTGAAGGTAACACCCGAGGAGGCTGCCCGAGTCTACAACTGGTCCAAGGTCCTGGCGGCCCCCATGGTGGCTGTTAGCGCCAACTCTCCCTTTCTGTTCGGCTGCGACCTTTGGGCGGAGAGCCGCATCCCGCTCTTCGAGCAGGCGGTCTCGGTCGGCGGATCCTTTTTCGGCGAGCGGGTCACCTTCGGACTGCGTTACGTGAAGGACTCCGTATTCGAGTGCTTTCGAGCGAATCTGGAGCGCTTCCCGTCGCTGTTACCGCAGGTCATGGACGAGCCCCCTGAGCGGCTCGCCCACCTGCGACTGCACAACGGAACCATTTGGCGTTGGAACCGGCCATTGATAGGTTTTGACGAATCAGGGAAACCGCACCTCCGCATCGAACACCGAGTCGTGCCCGCCGGTCCAACCGTATCGGACGCGATTGCCAACGCGGCCCTCTATTTCGGTGCCATCGAATCCTTCGCCGAAGAGAACGAGTCTCCCGAGAAGCGCCTTCCCTTTGTCGTCGCAAAGTCCAATTTCTACAGCGCCGCCCGTGACGGACTCGACATCGAGGTAGAGTGGATTGATGGGCAGGTGTCGACCCTGCGGCAGGTATTGGCGGATGACCTCCTCCCGCGAGCGCACAGAGGTCTGACGCAACTCGGCATCGACGCCGCGGAGCGGGACCGGTGGCTGGGAATCATCGAAGGCAGACTCCGAACCGGGCAAACCGGCTCGGCATGGCAGCGGGCCTGGGTCGAGCACAATGGACGCGATCTCGCGGCCCTGACCGCCGCTTATCTCGAGCGCCAGCAGTCGGGCCACCCCGTTCACCAATGGTCACTTTAGGCAAATTACAACAATCGCTTTAGTCCAAGCCGTTTTATATTCTGAGCTCGCCAACCCGACGTCATACATGCTGCACGAACTTCACGCACCCCCCACCGGTCTTTTTGGGACAGGTCCCGGCGACCTCGAGCCGCTGCTTGGAGGCCCGACCCTGATTCACTTACCGGGGGATCGCGAGCCGCCTCTGTTCGTGTCCGTGCTCATGCATGGCAACGAATCGGTCGGATGGGAAGCGATACGTTCCTTGCTGGCCGGTCGCCTGAAGCGTTTCGGAACCCTGCGGTTGCCGCGGGCGTTGAGCCTGTTCATAGGCAACGTCTCCGCCGCTGCCGCAGGGGTAAGACATCTCCCGGATCAGCCCGACTACAACCGGATCTGGCCCGGCTCGGAGACCCCGCCTACACCCGAGCACGCCATGATGCAACAGGTCGTCGACATCATGCGGCGTCGCGGCGTCTTTGCCAGTGTGGACATCCACAACAATACAGGGTGTAACCCCCACTATGGTTGCGTTAACGTCCTCGACAACCGCTATCTGCACTTGGCGACCCTGTTCAGCCGAACGGTGGTTTACTTCATCCGACCCCGTGGCGTGCAGTCAATCGCCATGGGTCAGTTGTGCCCAGCTGTCATACTCGAGTGCGGAAAGGTGGCGGATCAGCATGGCGTGGACCACGCCCGGGAGTACCTCGACGCCTGCCTGCACTTGTCGGCGTTGCCGGACCATCCCTTGGCCCCGGGCGACATCGACCTCTTTCACACAGTGGCGCAAGTGAAGGTGCCGGCGGATGTCAGCTTCGGATTTTCGCCCGGGGATGCTGACATCCTATTGATTCCGGAGCTGGAGCGCCTCAACTTTCGGGAATTACCCCGAGGTACCGCCATAGGTCGGGTGGATGCCCACAATGGTGCCCGGCTCGATGTCCGAGACGAGCGGGGCAGAGACGTGGCGCGCCGTTATTTCCATATCGAGGACGGCGAGCTGCGTCTGAAGCTGCCGGTAATGCCCTCCATGCTTACCCGCGACGAGACTGTTATCCGCCAGGATTGTCTCTGTTACATCATGGAACGCTACAACGACCATGTTCCAAAGCGGAACTAAGGCGATTTCTGTCAAAGAAAATACCCGCTTGCTTGTCTTTTCGCCCGTCTTCCGCGTTGCGCCGGCCGTTACATAGCCGCGCTGTGCGCCTGCCGGCACGCCTTGAAGACGAACGAGAATCCTGCGCAATCTGGTATTTTCTTTTCCGGCAACCGCCTAAGAGCGCTTATCGACTATCCGGATCGGATCATCCCGGCGGTCTCCGGCGTCTTCTCGGAACGTGGCTTGAGCCGATACCAGATCCGTCCCAGGTACTCGTGCAACGCGCGGTAGCTGTTTGAGAAGGCTGCGGCACTCGGCAACCAATCCCTGTAGTCCGTACCGCGCTCATCCTCACGATGAACGAACGCGGTCGGGGCCGGAATAGCCGCGATACCGACGCGCGCGAAGGCCTCGATGGCACGCGGCAGGTGCCAGGCATCGGACACGAGCAGCACCCGGCGGATGCCATCCCGCTCCAGCATTGCCAGGGAGAGGACTGCGTTTTCTTCCGTGGTCAGGCTCTGATCCTCCACCCCCTTTGCGCTTATGCCGTAATCCTGCTCCAGCACCTGTGCCATGAGCCGGCCTACACTAGGTTGCCTATGTGCTGGGCTGCCACCTGTAATGTAGATCGGAAGGCCCGAACGGCGATGCAGGAATGCACCATAACGCAGGCGCTGCAGGCTGCCGACAGCAACCGTATCGCCGCCGTACTCCGGCGCCCAGGCGTAACGTCCGCCACCCAGTATTAGGATCCCATCGGCACCGGTTTCGGCCAGGGAATCGGGCGCCAGGGCTGGATAGGGCTCCAGTCCGACCATTAGCCTCTGCGCAACAGCCGGTAGACTCATTAGCAGGAATACCGAGGCTCCAACGAAGATCAGGATCCGCCCAAGAACTCCCCTCACCAGGAAGAAGCCGAGCAACAACAGAAGAATCAGGCCGCCAGGCGGCATGATCAGGCTTTTTGCGATCGTGTAAAGCGTCCAGTCCATCAGGGAACAGCCCAAAACATGTTAACACTCCCGAAACCTTCCTCCTTTTTCCATGCGAGAGAGACTGTCATAAATCCACCAATGAAACCCGATATCCAAACGGGATTGAACCCTGCGCTCTAACAGAGACTTGGGAGCACAGGTCTCGGTACCGGCTAAAGCGACAAAAGACCGGTCCCTGCGCACGCAGACGCAGAGCCACCAGCTTGGCACTAAGCTATACTGGCACCTCGGCCGACCGTGACGGTTCCTGCGCAGACGACCAGCTTAACTATGCCGAAAAAATCGAGGCGGCGCACGCCCCGCGGAAGATCCGTACCTCTTAAGCTCTCCCCCGAGGCCATTGAGCGAAAGGCGCAGGAGGACTTGGCCGCGGGCCGTCACCGCGAGGCTATCGCAGGTTTCAAGCAACTCCTAAAGGGGGAGCTACGCCCCGCTTGGCGCTTGGCTCTCGCGGATGCCTACGCGGGACGGGCGCATGAGCTCGCCGCTAAGGACATGCTCAAGGAGGCACTGGCAATATGGGAGAATCGTGCCTGCCTGGGAGCTGACATCACCTTCGATCCCGAGCATGCCGCGCTTCTGCTGCGCATGGGCCACGTAGACTCCGTGCTTACCCTGTTTACACGAGCACATGCCCTGCCGCCCTCGGAGCGTGACCGAGTGCGTTCGTTCCTCGCTGCCGCCTATCTCTCCGGCGAGGATGCGGTTGCCGAGCGGCTGCCCGCAGACGATCCCGTCGTACTCCATGGCGAATCGGCTCGTTCCGCCTTGATGGCCTATTGCGCCGAGGACGATCTGGCCCTCCAAAACGCCTTGGCAGCGATCCCTTTCCGCTCGCCTTATCGCGATTGGGCCCAAATCCTAAAGGCCCTTCAGCGGCTGCCGGAGGCGCCCCAGGAGGCCGCCGAGCTCCTCGCCCGAGTTGGCGACACATCGGCCTTCTACTATCTGCGGCGGGCTGTGCAGCTGGCCTTGCTACCGGATACGCCCTTTCTGAAGGCAATCTCCGGTGAGCGCCCAGGAATCGTTCGCTTTGCCTGTGCTCTAAGAGGCTGGCCGCAGGCACGCATTGAATTACGCGAAGAGCTCGATCGGCTTGGAGCCGACGCTCGGCCCGATGTGCTGTTGCGCTTTATGCACCAACACAAGGACACCTTGGGCGCGAACTGGGTTCGCCACCGGGGACTGCGCCTGTTGATCACGGGCGATCCTGACGGCCGCAAGCGCTTTGCAGCCGTGGGTGCCGCTCCGCTGACTACAGCAGAGTCCCTTCTTCTCGCGGCCTGGGATGCCGAGCGCAGGGAAGACCTCTGGGAAGAAAAGGAGTGCTGGGGGCTTTATGCTCGCCATCTGATTCGCGAGGGCTCGCGCGACGGCCTCGAGATGGAGCACCGTCTGCGCATCGCTCTGGCACTGCGCCGCTGCGACCGCGTTGCGGAAATCCTTGCGCACGTTACCCCCTCGGCCGATCCGGATGACATCGGCAGCCTGGTCGCTGAACAGTTGGAGGAGAGCCTTTCCTGGGATCCGGACGACCGCGATACCTATCTGCGGCTGATCGCCTTCTACCGGCGCAGCAAGCGCCGCAAGGACGTGCGTCGCCTTCTGGAGCAGGCGAGAGATCGCTGGCCCACGGACATCCAGATCCTTGACACCGCCCTCGACACCGCTCTCGACGCCGGCTCCTTCAAAAAGGCAACCGGCCTGGCCCGCGAGATGCTTGCCTTGGACGGAATCAACATCGGCGTGCGCGAGCGCTTGGTAGAGGCCCACTTGGCACATGCCCGCAAACAAGTACTCAAGGGGCGAGCGGACCTGGCGCGCAAGGAGATAGCCGCGGCCGGAGATTGGGCTCGCAGCGCGCACGCGCGAAATCAGCTTGATCTCACCGCGGGATTAATGGCACTGCTCGAGGATACTGAGACGGGTATCCCTTTGGTGCGTGAAATACTGAGCCGCCTCGGCGGTGGGTTGGCAGGCCTATTAGCACTGGGTCTCGCGGGAGAGGCGCTGCGGCTACCGCCGCAGAAGCTTTTCTGGACAATCGGTCTCGACAAACCGACCACGGCCGGACGGGAGGACCTACTCGCAGGCCTCGCCGGGTTACGCGCGCACCTGGATGCGGGCGGCAAGATGACGGCTGAGCTCGGCGCTTATCTGTCCAAGGCGCTCGTCAAGGCGCCGTGGATTGCGTTGTCCAAAAGCGAGACAGCGGCGGCATGCGAAACCCTGCGCCGTGGCGAGCTCCACAAGATCCGCTTGGGCGCAGCTCGTGCCGCCTTAAAGCGTTGGAAGGGCGAGCCCCTGTTCGAGCTGCATGCCTTCGAGGCCAAGTATCCGCGAAGTCTCGGTAATTGCTCCGATTACGACATCGATCGTCTGGAAAATGCGCTCGACCGTGCCCGCAAAGCAGGAGACACCCGTACGGCAATGCGCATCGACGAGATTCTCGACCGCCTCGATCCCTTTCCTTTCGGCCCCATGCCCTTCGCAACGCCGCCCTCCATCGAGCGCACGTCCTCGGTGCCCGAGGCGGAATCGCTCAGCATTCTCATCGAAGCGCTCGGACTCGACAAGGCCCTGAATGCTTTGGGATTGCCGCCGGAAATGAAACGCGACATCAAGAAGCTCGCTCGCCAACAAGGCAATGAGGCAGCAGCCGAGACGCTGACCTCTTTCTTGGGGATGCTCGCGGGTATCGCCGACATGGATACTGCTCCGCCCATTCCTCGACCTCCCACAAGAATGCCGGCCGGAGGTAAGCGAGGGCAGCCGAAGCGCCGATCCGACGATGACCAGGCGCCGGACGACGACCCCTACGACCAGTTGGAGCTGTTCTGATGAGCGACCCTTACCTAATCCTCGGCCTCGGGGAAGACGCGGACGATAAAGCTGTCGAGACCGCCTACTTGCAAGGTATAAAGCGTTTTCCACCGGAGCGGGACGCCCAGCGTTTCGAGACCCTGCGCTGGGCCTACGAAACCCTGAGGACGCAACGCGACCGCCTGGGCTACGAGCTGTTCGACACCTCGCCGCCTGAGGTGGCGGACTTCTTGGACAGAGCGGCCCCGATCGGTGAGCATGGTCGCCCGGACGCGGCGCTGTTTGCTGCCCTGTTGCGCGGGGACGTCTGATGGACGAGGCGGTCAAGGACCAGCTAACCGCGCGATTCAGGGCCTATTTGGACGATGCGGTGGATTTGGGGTCCGACACGGAAGCCGGGTCTGCACCGGATCTATTTACCCTATTTTCGGAGGTCGCTGCGCTAAAAAACGAGGTCAAGCTGGAGTCGCGGAATGTCAAGTCAGCCCTCGACGAGTTCCGAGGTCTTTACGCTACCTTGCGCGAGGCCAACACACGTTTGGCCGACGAGCAGGCGCGGTGCCGGGAGCAAGAGCAGACGTTGGGGCACCAAAGACAGAAAGAATTGCTCTTGGAGTTGCTGGACCTGCGCGACCGCATGCAGGCGGGCCATGAGCAAGCGGTCCGCTTTCGTGCCGGGCGGTTGACTGGGCGGACCTCGGTCCGCTTTATTGCATCAATGGCCGAAGGCATGGCCATGAATCTGCGGCGGCTGGACGAATTCCTTGTCCGGCGTGGGGTGCACCCACTGCCGGCGCTGGGAGAGAAGTTCGATCCCCACACCATGCACGCAGCGGAGCTGGCGAAAGATCCCTCCAGCGACGAGGGCCTGGTCGTGGGGGAGCTGCGCAAGGGTTTTCTATACAATGACGACCTCCTGCGCTCGGCTGAGGTGGTCGTCAATCGCCCCGCCAGGGGCTGACGCCAACAAGCTCGGAAACACGGCATTGAATGACATCATCATCGGAATCGATCTCGGAACCACCAACTCCGAGGTGGCAGTGGTCCAAGAGGGCCGCCCGAGAATAATCGAGGTAGACGGGTCCAACATTCTGCCGTCCATGGTAGGCCTGGCGGACGACGGGGCGCTGCTGGTAGGCCAGGCGGCCCGCAATCAGTATACGCTCTACCCGGAGCGCACCGTGCGCTCCGTAAAACGAAGTATGGGCGAGGACCTGCGCCTACCCATGGGGGATCAGGCATACACACCCCAGGAAATCTCCGCTCTCATCCTGGGCCGACTCAAGAAGGCCGCGGAGGTCTACTTGGGTCATTCGGTTTCCAAAGCCGTGATCACGGTCCCGGCCTATTTCTCCGACGCCCAGCGCCAGGCCACCCGCGATGCCGGCGGTCTGGCAAATCTGGAGGTAGCGCGCATCATCAACGAGCCGACCGCCGCCGCCCTGGCCTACGAAGCCGATCACAAGGAAGCCAAGAACATTCTGGTCTATGACTTGGGTGGCGGTACATTCGACGTCTCTGTCGTGCGCTTGAATCAGGAGGTAACAGAGGTGCTGGCCAGTCACGGCAATAACCACCTCGGCGGGGACGACTTCGATGCCAAGCTGGTGGAGCATGTCACGGCTCACCTCAAAGAATCGAAGGGCATAGATCTAAGCGACGAGCGTGCTGCCATGGCCCGCATCGTGCGCGCCTGCGAAGCGGCCAAGATCGCCCTGAGCGATGCCCCGTTCGCCCGCATCGAGGAAGCGTATCTGCTGGAGCAGAACGGCGAGCCGGTCCACCTGTCCCTGGAGCTGGACCGGAACGACTACGAGGAAATGATCACGCCCTATATCGATGAAACGCTGGAGGCGGCACACATCGCGCTGAAGGGGGCTGGGCTGGCGGTGACGGATATCCAGGAGGTCCTGCTCGTGGGTGGCGCCACCCGCACACCCCTGATTCAGCAGCGCCTGGAGAATGAGCTCGGCATGCAGCCCCGCAGTGAGATGGACCCGGAGCTGTGTGTGGCTGCCGGGGCCGCGATCCAGGCGGCGGTGATATCCGGGCAGCAGGTTTCCGGAGTGCTGGTGGACGTCACTCCCTACACCTTCGGCACCAGCGCCTGGGCAGACCTCAACGGCGAGGCTTATCCCTATACCTACGTCCCGCTGATCCGAAAGAACACACCGATTCCGGTCACCAAGAGCGACGCCTTCGAGACCATGCGCGACGGTCAGCCAGCCATCGATGTCAAGGTCTACCAGGGCGAAGATCCGGACGCCCTGAACAACACCGAGATTGGATCCTTCCGTATCGAGGGACTGAGCGACGTCCCGGCAGGTAATGTGATAGTGACCACCTTTGCGCTGGACGTGAACGGTATCCTTCACGTCAGCTCGCGTGAGAAACGAACCGGCCTGGAGAAGCAGATCACCATCGACAACGCAACCGCTCGCTTCGAAGAGAAGGAGCTGGACGCCGCTCGGGAGCGCCTTTCGGCACTGATCGAAGGCGAGACAGAAGATGCCACACCCGAGGCGGGCGAGGGGGCTCAGGCACGCGCCTTGATCGACAAGGCCGAGCGGCTCATGGAGAGCGCCAATCCGGAGGACAAGGAAGATCTGGTTGACCTTGTCGAGTCCGTACGGGACGCCCTCGCCGAGGGCAATACCGATAAGACGGAGCGGGCAGTCGCCGAGCTCTCCGACCTGATCTATTACCTGGAGTCCTGATGGAGCGCTGCCCGAGTTGCCGGGCGCGCCTCGACGGCGACGCGACCTGCCGGCGCTGCGGCATGGAGTTGACGACCCTGATCGAAGCCGAAGACGCCGCGGAGCGTCTGGTCCAGCTTGGCGTCGCACACCTGGCGGCCGGGGACACCGTGGCGGCGAGAGGGGAGTTTGTGCAAGCGCTCGCTTTGCGCCGTGCACCCTTGGCGCAGGTGTTGCTAGGTTTTGCTGATAAGCTCAATGCGAGCCGCTAACCACTCGCGCGCTGGCTCGTTTTCGACCCGTTGAGGCTCTCGGCGATGCCTCGGAAATTTCAGAGGCCCCCTTGTTTCCATGCGTTGGAAGCAGACCGAAGGGATCATAAAACGGCTCTATCCGCCCACCTGTGTGCTTTGCGGCGCACCAGGACAGGGCGAGCTCGACCTGTGTGCAGGGTGCTGGGCGGATCTTCCGGCAAATCGGTACTGTTGCGTGCGATGTGCCTTACCGCTACCGGCCGATCGGCCGGCCGGTACCCTGTGCGGCGAGTGTCAGCGTCGCCCACCGCCCTTCGCCACCTGCCACGCGGCCTTTCGTTATGAAGAACCCTTGCCCGCACTGGTGGGTGGCGCGAAGTTTCGCGCCAAACTGAACCTGGCCAGGCTGCTCGGGCAATGCCTTGCGATATCTCTGTACGAGCGCGGTGCCGAGATGCCGGATCTCATTCTTCCCGTACCCCTGCATGCGACGCGACTGCGTGAGCGCGGCTACAACCAGGCAGCGGAAATCGCCCGCACCGTCGGCAGGGAGCTCTCGATTCCCGTGGATTTGCGCAGTTGCGCGCGCGTACTGGCTACGACGCCTCAATCCGGGCTCGAGCAGAAAGCGCGGCGGCGCAACGTGCGCGGGGCATTCCGTGTCGTACGCTCACCGGGTGCAGACCGGATAGCAATCCTCGACGACGTGGTGACGACGGGGAGCACCGTATCGGAGCTGAGCAAGGCGCTACTGAAGGCGGGCGCCGAGCGAGTGGACGTTTGGGCGGCGGCGCGAACACCTTGACCGCTACGGAAACCGTATCCGTCAGATGGCTAAGGCTTACCAACGACCACTTGCAGCACTCGCATTGGCCCCTCCCGACGGACGACGTCCAAACCCTCTCTGTCCCGAACGAACAGTGAGCCGGCGAATCCCAACGCGTTGATCGATACATTTTGGAAAAATTCCGCAGCGCGCGGCACGGCAAGCATCCAGTCTTTGGTTACGAGCAAATTATAGGGGGCTGACTGTCGGCGCTCACGATCGCCCATCGTTGGTCCGACACCGAGATCCGCAAGCATTTCTGAATACGAGGACATTGCTTGCTCCGCCACCTCCGCAAACCCGTGTCCAACCGTGCTATCGAGCCTCCGGAGGCTGTGCTCGAACGGCAAGGCCGGGCAGTGCGGACCTGGACCTGTGAGCAGCGGCTCGATGGGCACCGATGGTCCATCCTGCGCCAATGGCAAGGGCACCAGCTGCAGGTGCTTGTGGATCTGACTGGCGCCGGCTAAGACACCGCCGTTGTAGAAGCCGAGCCCGTCGTATTCGGTCATGCAGGCGAACAGGGCACGGAAGTCGTCGATGTTGAGCAAGGCCTCCTGATGCTCGAAGCGGCGAGTGACAATCAGCAGATGCCGGTCCAGCACATTGAACTTGTTGAGCACTGCGAGATGGGTCGCCGAGACGTCGGCGACGGTCAGCTCGGGCTCCGGTGGAAGGAAGGGATCGGCGGGTTTATTCCGATCCTCGTCTTGGACGGCTCGACGCTGTTTCTCCGCCTCCTTGCGTCGCAGGCTGGAGACCATTCGCACGAGAAACCGTATCCCTGAGTCCTCGACCAGGTTCTGCTCTGTCTCGATGGAACGAAGCGCTCCACAGTCAAGGGCCGCACGGATGCGCTCGTCGAGGGTTTCGCGCAGGGTGCCCGGCTTCAGCAGGATATCCTTGCGCACGCCTACCTGGGAGGCCAGCTGAAGCCCGCCGAGACAGCGCCCGTCGCCGGTACGCGGACTTCTAGACCCTCCGGCTGAGCGGAAACCGGTACCACCCTGATCATTCGATTTTGTCCTCGCTCCAAAGACCGGTGCTGATGTAACGCTCACCCGTGTCGGGAAGGATGGCCAGGAGCACCTTTTCCCGCCAAGTCTCGCGGCGGGCAAGCTTCAGCATCCCGGCTACCGCCGCGCCGCAGGAGATGCCCGCCAGGATGCCTTCATTTCGAGCCAGAAGGTGCGCCGTCTCGTAGGCTTCATCTGTGGTGATGGGGACGATTTCATCGTAGACGGTGGTATCCAGTGTTTCCGGTATGAAGCCGGGGGCGGTTCCCATGATCCTGTGCTTGCAGGCGATACCCCGCGACAGAATCGGTGAATCCGCGGGCTCGGTAGCCACGACCCACAAGCCCGGGTTGCGGCCCTTGAGACCACGCCCTACACCCGAAATGGTACCGCCAGTTCCGGTCGTGCATACCAGAGCATCGAGATCGTCGCCGAAATCTGCCCAGATTTCCTCCGCGGTGCGCTTATGGGCGGCCGGATTGGCGGAATTGAAGTGCTGGCCGACAAAGAACCAATCCTCGTCGCGCGCCAGACGCCGGGCCTCCTCCAGCGCGCCCTTGGTACCTAGATCCGCTGGTGTGAGCACCATTTCCGCACCGAAGGCGCGCATCAGTGCCTTACGCTCCTCACTCATGTCCGCCGCCATCACCATCACGGCGCGATAACCCTTCACGGCCGCTACCATGGCGAGCCCGATTCCGGTGTTTCCGGAGGTAGGCTCGACAATGGTGTCTCCGGGTTTGATCAGGCCCCGCCGCTCTGCATCCTCGATCATGTTCCGCGCTGGTCGATCCTTAATGGAGCCTCCGGGATTCACGCTCTCTACCTTCACCCAAAGCTCGCGAGCCAGGTGATCAACAAAGTGATTGAGGCGAACGACCGGCGTATTGCCGATGGTCTCGAGGATATTGTCGTACTTCATGCGCTCATTGCCGCGGGCATCCAAAATCGGGCCATAATACCCCAGGTCGGCCGGGCCGGTGGATTGGCAGCGGATAGCGAATCGCATCCACAGAACCTCAGTCGCGGAAACCGTATTAATGCGTTGGGACGTTTGGTGTACTTTTTTTTGCCCGCTCGTCGGGCCTCAGGAAATTGAGCGACAACTGTGCCCCTCCGATCGACCGACAGCATCACGGTGACGAGCATCGAGCAAGACACTCACCGCCTGCGCCACGCCTTTTTTTTTGCGGCGGCCTTCGCCGGTCTTCTGTGGCTGGTAAAGCTGGCGGAGCTCGCCTTTCACCTGAACTTCACGCAATTCAGCGTCTTCCCGGGTCGGCTCGATACCTTGCCGGGAATTGCTATGGCGCCCCTGATTCACGGCTCCCTCTCGCATTTGTTTGCCAATACGGCACCCGTCCTCGTATTAGGGACCCTGATAATCTACGGCTATCCGAAGGCAGCGCGAATCCTCCTTCCGGCCGTTTACCTGGGATCGGGTCTCGGCGTGTGGCTATTTGCGCGCCCAGCGTGGCACCTGGGAGCAAGCGGCCTCACCTTCGGCATGATGTTCTTCGTCTTCACTATCGGCATCCTGCGCTGGGATCGCCGTGCTATCGCTTTCTCCCTCGTGGTCTTCCTGCTTTACGGCGGTATGATTTGGGGCATCTTCCCCACAGCTCCTCATATATCGTTCGAGTACCATCTGTTCGGGGCCGGAATCGGGATTCTGTTAGCCTTCCAACTCAGGGGTCTCGATCCTCCACTTCCGGAGAAAAAGTACAGTTGGGAGGATGAAGAGGCGGAGGATGACCGGCCATTCGACAACCAGCAGGGCGAGCAAGAAGATGATAAGGCGCTTCGCAAGCGAGTTTGTCGAATTGCTGTACCCGGCCGGTACCCTGATCTAGCATTATTCGCGTGATTGGTGCGGATGGCTCGCCGCCTCCCGGATCGGATCCGTGCCAAAATCTGGACGACCGGGTCGCGGGGTCAGGCCCGGCACGGCGGCGCTCTAGTCACCCGGCAACTCGAGGTGAGATGAGGAACTGGCCGCAGACCCGCATCCGGGGATTTGCGTCCGACATCATGTATTCTAACGATGACCGAAAGCGCTTCGGCACGATTACACCTTATCGGGCTGGAAGAACGCATCCAAAATTCCGATACTGTTGCTTGAGGCTTTCCCCCAACAGGTCCCGCCTGCAAGCCTTCATGGGTAAAACCGCGGTGACCATCCAGACAATCCACAGGAGCGTGTCAATGACTGAGAAGAAATCTATCCTGTTGCTCGCATCGGCCGCCGCCTTGACGCTCGCACTTCACGAGAGCGCCATGTCCGAGCCATCCACGAATGAGCCGACACCAACGGCCGCCGCTCCGGCAACCACAGCCGAGCCAGCAAAGGTCGAAAGCCGGGTTCCAGCACCAGCGCCTCTGATCCCGGGATCCGCCGACAGCAATGCCGCGGCGGTAGCGAGCCCCGAGATCGAATTGCCGCCACCGACCGAGCAAGCCATTTCTCCGCCGCCTCAGCCAGCCTCTTCCCGAGGCCTGCCGGCCGACATGCCGGGGGCGGCCTCGACCTGGCCGGCTACTTCTATGCCGGAGCCGCCTCCGCCACCGTATGTGTCAATGCCCGGGACGGGCGCTAGTCAGCCGCCGGCTATGACTGCCGAAGAGCGTAGCGCCATGCGGGAACAGCGATTCCAGAGAATGCGGGAGCAGGCGATGCAGAGACACCAGGAAATGACAGCGCGTTGGGATTCCTATTGGGAGATATTGGATGCCATGACGCCGGAGCAGAAAGAGGCGGTCCAGGCGATCTTCGGATCCGGGAAACGCGCCTGCTCGCACGGGGCCATGGGCCGTCAGATGCCGCGCGGAATGCCCATGCAGCCACCTTTCGGTCAGCGGGACCAGGGTTTTCCATTGGGCGCCCCGTTCCCGGTCCCGGGCTATGGACAGGGTCCCCGGAACGCCGAGCCCTATCTGCGTGAGATGGGTCGGGGTGGTACTGCTTGGCCCGGCGAGCAGCCCATGTATCCGGGCAATGCCCAGCCCTGGGTCGGCCCGGACCAGGGAGGCTACCAGGGTCCACCTCCGCCCGACGCGGATTACCCTCGACCTTGATGACATCCGCGCACGCGGAAGCGCAGGGACGCTGCCCAATCCGTCGCTCGCTGCAGGTGCGGGCGATTACCCTGACGACGTGATTGGAAAAGACATTAAGCTACCAACCGGAACCACCAAACGGTGTCGGAGTCCGCCGCCGTTTGGAGCTCCGCCCACCATGAGGATGAAGATCATATGAAGCTCATTCGTAACCTGCTCGCCCTGATCGGGCTCGTCACCGTGATCGCAGTCGCTTACGGCTACAGTCGCATGTCGGACTTCGACCCCGGGTTCTTGGCGACGTATGGCGAATTTGGGGCCAAGCTGCTGGAAACGGGCGACCCCGGCGTGTCCATGATGTGGGCGGAGCAGGTCGACGAGGGTTTGACGGCCGAAGAGGTCATCGAGTCGCTTAAAAGCCTCGCCACCGAACGCAACTTTCTGTTCGTAGGTGAATCGCCTTTCTACAAGCAAGTAAAGGCCATTACCGGCGAAGATTACCGCTACGTGAATTTTCTGTCCTTCTGCGACGCGCGGGTCGGCAAGCGGATGCTGGAGTATCGCGACCAGTACAGCGGATTCATGCCCTGCCGCATCGCCCTTGTTGAAGACAACGATGGACGCCTGTGGCTCTACAGCATGAACCTGGACATCATGATCTACGGTGGCAAGAAGCTCCCCGACGACCTAAAGGCAGACGCCTTGAGGGTCCGCGATACCATCAAGGCGATGATGGCGGGCGCGGCGAAGGGCGAATTCTAGCGCGGGTCCCTTTCGCATCCACAATCACTCTTGACGCTGATAAACGCAAACGGGCGCGGAACAACGATCTCTTTTGTCTGTGACTGTTTTCGCATTGATTCACCTACGGCCGCCCGTCAAGGGGCTTCTTGCGGCGAAAGAAGCTAGGCCTGGATACCAAGCCACCGATCCAGCAATCTGTGGACCGGCTCGATTCCCATCCGGGTCTGGGCGGAGAAGAGCTCGACCTGAACGCGCGTCCCGTCCTCGGAAAGAGCTTTCCTAACCCGGTCCAGCTCCATTCGTGCCGGGCCGCTCTTGAGCTTGTCGCTTTTTGTCAGCAGCAGAAGCAGTTCCAAGTTTATCCGTCGGGCCCATTCGAGCATCTGCAGATCGAATGCCGTCAGCGGATGACGGATATCCATGACGAGGACAACTCCCGCCAGGGACTGCCGTTGCTCCAGATAATCAGCCATCAGTCGCTGCCACTGATGCTTTACCGAAGCGGAAACCTTGGCGTACCCGTATCCGGGCAGATCCACCAATCGTCTGGCTTCGTCCAGCGCGAAAAAGACCAACTGCTGGGTCCGCCCCGGCGTCTTGCTGGTTCTTGCGAGCTGCTTTTGGTGGCAAATCGCATTTATCGCGCTGGACTTTCCGGCGTTGGAGCGACCGGCGAACGCCACCTCCCAACCCGTATCCGGCGGCGCCAGATCCATCCTGGCCGCGGTCGCAGCAAAGCAGGCGCGCTGGTAAAAAGGATCGATTTCCGGATTGAGCTTGCTCAAGCGTGCAGGTGACCCCAGATTCTCGACGACCAGGACCTCTTATGCAGCCGCGGCTTGGCTCCCGCCTGGATGAAAAACTCAGCGTATTCCTGGTCGCTCTCCATAATGTGCTTGGTCAACCAGATCTTCAGGAAGTGCATGAGCTCGAACCCGATCGCGGTCTTGCCGGTTTCGACCTTGTGTTGGAGATCCTGTAGATTTCCGATGAGCTCTTCGTGCGCTATCTTGTGCTCCTCATAACCTGGATAGCCGAGGATGCGCATCAAGCTCTCCTCGACGGCGAAATGGATACGCGTGTAATCGCCGAGCTTGCTCAAGATGCCACGTACGGCGTCGCTACCATGACGCTTATGAATCGCCTCGTGCATCTCGTTGACCATTCCGACGAGCACCTTGTGCTGGGAGTCGATTTCCTCGATTCCGACGCTCAGGACATCCGACCATTGAACGAACTTTCCCATCTGAGTCACCTCTGCTGCCAGTTTCTTCCCGTGTCAGCGCTAAGAGGCAGTCGACAGTTATTTTTGTATGCAAACGGCGGCATCCTGCCAGAATCAACCTTCGACGTAAGGTTCCGGAGGCTTAGAGAATATTTTTTTACCGGGACGCATCCGAGTCCTGCTCGTCGACGACGCTTAGCGTGCCTCCTCTATCAACGAGTCGATTTGACCCGTTTATGGCAAGAATACTCGAAGTGGCGATGCAAAAATGTGAAACAGTAAACGGTTTTCGTTGCATATCCAAAACCCTTACCTGAGCGGGCGTTGGATTATAGCGTTCAGCGACCGGCCTTGATTCGGAGGAGAAGTAAGCTTGCTTGTCAGGTCTAGGTGGCTACTGGAGGTATTCCAAGAAGCGACAAACCGACAAGAAAGGGCAGGCCCGTCGGCGGAAAACCTCTTAGATGCGAAGGTTGGTCCCACGCCTCCAATGTCCAGACCGTCCCCCCGCCTTCTCGAGTAACCGAACGGACTCGATGCACATGCCTCGATCAACGGATTTGCACATATCGTAAACCGTCAAGAGGCAAACCTGTACGGCGCACAGGGCCTCGATCTCCACTCCGGTTTGGCCCCGAGTCTCGACCAGCGCGCGGCAATGGACTGCAGGCGACTCGGACAGCGGCTCGAGGTCAATAGCGATCTTGGTCAGCGCCAGCGGATGGCAGAGAGGAACCAGGTCCGATGTTCTTTTCGCCGCCATGATGCCGGCGATACGGGCGACGGCGAGCACGTCGCCCTTCTTGTGACCACCACGGCGCACGAGTGCCAGGGTCTCCGGTTCCATACGAATCAGACCTTCTGCCACGGCGATACGATGAGTGGCATCCTTGGCACCCACGTCCACCATATGCGCCTCGCCGGATTCGTTGAAGTGCGTCAACTCGCTCATGGTTCAGAACGCCGGTTTTTCCGGGGCTTCCTCGTACATCTTCAGGCTACTCAGGATTTCGGCCTTGGCCTCGTCGACACCGCCCCAACCGCCGACTCGGACCCACTTGCCCTCGTCCAGGTCCTTGTAGTGCTCGAAGAAATGCGAAATCTGCTCCAAGACCACTTCTGGCATGTCGCGGAAATCCTGGACACCACGATACATACGCGAGAGATTGTCAGTCGGTACCGCCAGGATCTTGGCGTCATCGCCGGATTCGTCCGTCATCTTCAGCACGCCCACCGGACGGCACTCGATCACGGAGCCGGAAATCAGGGGATACGTGGTCACGACCATGACGTCCACCGGGTCCCCGTCCTTGGACAGCGTATGCGGCACGTAGCCGTAGTTGCAGGGGTAGTGCATGGCCGTATTCATGAAACGGTCCACGAACATGGCGCCGGTCTCCTTGTCCAGCTCGTACTTCACCGGATCGGAATGGGCCGGTATCTCCACGACCACATTGATCTCGTTCGGGCAATTCTTACCAGGACTGACTCTGTCCAGATTCACAGTATTTCTCCACAAGCTGAAGAGCACAGGTTGCGATGGGTCGGGTATCGCCCGAGAAACAGGCAATTCCCGGCGGCTCCGCCCGGCACGCACGCATCTTAATCCGTACAAAAAAAAGGCCGGCGAAATGCCGGCCTTGGATTGTGCGCCATTGCTGCACTGCGTTACAAGCGAAAGCCCCTGTTTTCAGATAACAGAGCGGATCCGCCGTTCGGCAGCACCGTGCGCTCGATTGCTTAGAACCACGGGGTCGCAGGGAGCACCGGCACGATCAGCAGGGCGACGATGTTGATGATCTTGATCAGCGGATTGACGGCAGGACCGGCCGTGTCCTTGTAGGGATCGCCGACGGTGTCGCCGGTAACCGCCGCCTTGTGGGCCTCGGAACCCTTGCCACCCAGGTTGCCGTCCTCGATGTACTTCTTCGCGTTGTCCCAGGCGCCGCCGCCGACGGTCATAGAGATGGCGACGAACAACCCGGTGACAATGGTGCCGATCAACAGGCCGCCGAGGGCCTCCTTGCCGAGTGCGAACCCCACGACCACGGGCACCAGCACGGGCAACAGGGACGGGACCATCATCTCCTTGATGGCGTCCTTCGTCAGCATGTCCACGGCCTTGGAGTAGTCGGGCTTCTGCTCGTGGGTCATGATGCCCGGCATCTCGCGGAACTGGCGGCGCACCTCGTTGACGATACCACCCGCCGCACGGCCCACCGCCTCCATGGCCATGGCGCCGAACAGGAAGGGCACCAAGCCGCCAATGAAGAGTCCAATGATCACCATATGGTTGTTGAGGCTGAAATCCAGTGCCTGATCGCCCAGGGCATGGGTGTAGTCGGCAAACAGAACCAGCGCGGCCAGTCCGGCGGAGCCAATGGCATAGCCCTTGGTGACCGCCTTGGTGGTGTTGCCCACGGCGTCCAGGGGATCGGTGATGCCACGGATCTTCTCGTCCAGCTCGGCCATCTCGGCGATGCCGCCCGCGTTGTCGGTGATGGGACCATAGGCGTCCAGGGCGACGATGATGCCGGTCATGGAGAGCATGGATGTGGCGGCGATAGCGATCCCGTATAGTCCCGCGAGCTCGTAGGAGACCCAGATGGCGGCGCATACGGCCAGCACGGGGGCGGCGGTGGACTTCATAGCCACGCCCAGGCCGGCGATGATGTTGGTGGCGTGTCCCGTCTGGGATGCCTCCGCGATGTGGCGTACCGGACTGTACTCGGTGGCCGTGTAGTACTCGGTGATGACGACCATCAGGGCGGTCAGGACGAGACCGACCACGGCCGCGCCGTAGAGACTCCAGTTGGTGTACTCGGTGCTGCCCGCCGCCGGGTCGACCCACATCGTGACCGGGATGAAGACCACCAGGGCGATCCCACCCGCGACCGCCAACCCCTTGTAGAGGGCCATCATGATCTTTGTGTCTCCCTCGTGGGCCTTGACGAAGAAGGTGCCGACGACGGAGGCGATGATGGAGACGCCGCCCAGCACCAGGGGATAGACCACGGCGTCGGCGCTGCTCAACAGCAGGGAGCCGAGGAGCATGGTGGCGACCACGGTCACCGCATAGGTCTCGAACAGGTCGGCGGCCATGCCGGCGCAGTCGCCCACATTGTCGCCCACGTTGTCGGCGATGACCGCCGGGTTGCGGGGATCGTCCTCCGGGATGCCGGCCTCGACCTTGCCCACCAGGTCCGCGCCCACGTCGGCACCCTTGGTGAAGATGCCGCCGCCCAGTCGGGCGAAGATGGAGATCAGGGAACCGCCAAAACCCAGGCCAACGAGCGCGTGCAGGACGTGCGACTGCTCGACACCCATGCTGGTGAGGACCACGTAGTAGCCGGCAACGCCGAGCAGACCCAGGCCCACGACCAGCAGGCCGGTGATGGCACCGCCGCGGAAGGCGACCTGCAGAGCGGCGTCCAGCCCGTCGTTTGCAGCCTGAGCGGTGCGGACGTTGGCCTTAACCGAAATGTTCATCCCGATGTAACCAGCGGCACCTGACAGGACAGCGCCGATCACGAAACCGACGGCGGTGTAGGAATCCAACACAATGAACAGGATAATCGCCAAGACGACGCCCACCATGCCGATCGTCGTGTACTGGCGGTTGAGATAGGCCTTGGCGCCTTCCTGAATAGCCGCGGCGATCTCGCGCATGCGGTCGTTTCCGTCGGGCAGTGCCAGGATCCATTTCACGGACCAGATGCCGTAACCTATTGCGACGACGCCGCACAGGAGGGCAAAGATAGAACCAGCTGACATTTAGGTTAACTCCTCTCTTGTTGTCTTAAAACGGAGCGCCTTCGGCGCGTGCATGAACGAAATATCGCCGACAGACCGCCTTTCAAAGGCTCAGAGCCCCACTCCGGAAAAGTCGGTGCCTGGCTTAAGGCCGAATGCCTGCTCGAGATCGAGCTCCCGAATCAGGGAATCCACCGCCTGCTGGCCGTGCTCGCGATGGACCTCGCCCAAAAGCAGGCGTACCGCATTGCGATTATACCCACCGCCGAACTCCAGCTGTTGGGCAATGATCTCGCGTGCGCGGTCCAGCGTCACAGTCGGGGTCCCAATGTCGACGGAAGAAAGGGGACGCTTAATCCCCTTTTTCTCGGTGTCTACCTAGAGCTCGAACGCCTGCAGCTTCTTTGCGACAGGTGCGTTCTTCAAGGTGACGTACTTGGGCATTCCCTTCTCGTAGGGCGGGTAATCCTCGCCCTCGATCAATGGGTACAGATATTCGCGGCATTTGTCGGTGATCCCGTAGCCATCCTCGGTTATGAAGTCATTGGGCATGAACTTCTCCACGTTGGCTACCTCGGACAGGGGTGCCTCGCCGACTTCCCAAACGTACGGATCCGAGGACTTGCGCACCACAGTGGGCATGATGGAGTTGTGACCCTGCAAGGCGAACTCGACCCCCGCCTTGCCCAAGGCATAGGCTTGCTCGACATCGGACTTGGATGCCAGGTGGCGTGCGGCCCGCTGCAGGTAATCGGCCACGGCCCAATGAAACTTGTGGCCGGTGGCATCCTTGATCATGTTGGCGACAACGGGCGCGGCACCACCGAGCTGGGCATGACCAAAGGCGTCACGGGTACCCTGCTCGGCCAGGAATCGTCCATCCGGCCAGTGGCAACCCTCTGAGACGCAGATGGTGCAATAACCGTAGTCGTTGACTTTGGCTTCGACCGCTGCCAGGAATTTCTCCTGGTCGAACTCCACTTCCGGAAACAGGGTAAGGACAGGGATACCTTGATCCGCCACTAGAGCGCCGGCAGCGGCGATCCAGCCCGCGTGACGACCCATAACCTCAATGACGAAGATCTTGGTGGAGGTGGCGCACATCGAACGCACGTCGAAGGAAGCCTCCAGGGTGGAGGTGGCTATGTACTTGGCAACGGAGCCGAATCCGGGGCAGTTGTCGGTGATGGGCAGGTCATTGTCCACGGTCTTGGGTACGTGGATTGCCTGGACCGGATAGCCCATAGCGTCGGAGAGCTGCGAGATCTTGTAGCAGGTGTCCGCAGAGTCGCCGCCTCCGTTGTAGAAAAAGTAACCGATGTCGTGGGCCTTGAAGACCTCGATCAGACGCTCGTACTCGCGTTTGTTGGCTTCCAGGCTCTTGAGCTTGTAACGGCAGGAGCCCAACGCGCCGGACGGCGTGTGGCGTAGAGCCGCGATATTTTCTGCGGATTCCTGGTTGGTATCTATCAAGTCCTCGCTCAGCGCACCGATGATGCCGTTGCGTCCGGCATAGACGTTCGCGATCTTGTCCGGATGCTGGCGTGCTGTCTCTATGACGCCGCAGGCGGAGGCATTGATCACAGAGGTTACTCCGCCGGACTGGGCGTAGAAGGCGTTTTTCGCGGTCATGTTTCCCCCATTGCTGGATTCAAGTACAGATCTTCCTCGATCAGGCTTCACCTCCACGCCGTGATCGATTGGTTCGAACGCGCCCGATCAGGGGCGCTCAGCTTCTCTTGGAATCAATGTCCCCGCGCTCCTTCGCGGCATAATCGGCCTGGACCTGGAGCAGCGACACAATGCACTCTGACAGATCATCGTACTCATTCACCCCGGTGCCGTATTGCTGGTATCCCCGGTAGAAAAACTGACAACGGTAATTGCGATCGCCCGTTTTGAAAATGACGAAGTTGCAGCCTTCCTCATCATGCCAGAAGATCACCGGGCAGCTGGCAAGATCGCGGTCCGATGGGCTCAACCGGATCTCCGCGTCGGCGAGTTGGATCTCTACGTCGCGGCCGTACCGCTCTTTGAGCGCGTTCTGCAGAATCCAGTGCTCGGTATCCGTGATATCGGGGATCTCGGCCATTAGGCAGTCAACTCAGCGGGAAACAACGCGTGACCCCGGGAATGTGCAGCCCCTGAAACGCGCCACTGGCGATCGCAGGGCCATACAGTTAACTCGAAGGCAAGTGTCGAAGCGGCAAAAATACTCCGACACCGGGTTACTGAACGTTTAATTCTACCACGGTTTTGTGACGGAACGGCGCTTCAACGTCGAGCAAGTGGTGGCAAATCATCCCCCAATCCCAGAGCATGGCGCATAAAAAGGTGCTTAACGGGGGCAATTCGGTCGACCATCGACAAACCGGCACTGCGCAGGGTCGCCAGTGGTGCGAGCTCGTTGCTGAACATTCGCTTGAATCCATCCATAGCCGCCAGCATGAGCATGTTGTCTCCGCGGCGGGCACGCTCGTAGCGACGCAGCGCCCAAAGCCCACCCGGGTCCCGGCGTCTGTCGCGGGCCTCATCGAGTGCCGCCGCAAGTGCCGCCGCATCCAGGAATCCAAGGTTGACGCCCTGCCCGGCCAATGGATGTACCGCGTGGGCGGCATCTCCGATCAGGGCCAGCCGCGGCTTCACATAATCCTCTGCATGCTGCAACCGCAAACCGAAGGCCGCGCGCGGTCCGATCTCTCCGATTGACCCCAGTCGCCGGTCAATAGCCACTTCGAGCTCCGATCGGAACTCAGCCTCTTCGAGTGCAAGCAGCTCCTCCGCCCGAGACTCCGTTGCCGACCAGACGATGGAACAACGACCGTCGCGCAGCGGTAGAAAGGCCAAGGGACCCGTGGGTAGAAAACGTTGCCAGGCGGTCTCCTGGTGCCACGCCTGGACCTGCACATTGGCCACGATCGCTTGCTGATCGTAAAACCATCCGCGGGTTGGGATTCCGGCACGGCTGCGCACGCGAGAGTCGCGTCCGTCCGCACCCACCAACAGGCTTGCGCGAATCCGCCGGCCGTCTTTCAAGTCGAGCAGGACTGCATCGCGAGTAAGCTCGATGTCCTCCACGGCGGCGGGACACAGGAGCCTGACCGCCTTGGACGTTTCAAGGCGCTCCCAGAGCGCAAGCTGTGCGACTCTATTCTCTACGATGTGTCCGAGATCGCTCTCCCCCAGGTCGGCACTGTCGAAATGTATACTGCCGCCACCGACGGAATCCCAGACATGCATCTCACGGTAGGGGCTCGCGCCGAGCTGGGCGATCCTGCCCCAGGCGCCGAGCCGATCGAGGATACGCTGACTCGCTCGGTTGAGCGCCGAGACCCGAAGGTCGACCTCCCCCGCCGGCCAGGAGCGCTGGGGCTCGCGCGTCTCAACGAGGGCGATGCGCCATCCCTTGTCGAGACAGGCACAGGCAAAGGCGGCACCCACCATGCCGCCGCCGACGACGACAATATCGAGCTCGAGATCCAGTTCAGTCATGACCGCCTCCCAAAGGCAGGCCACGCGCAAGCCGCGGCAGGCTCCCGCCGATGCCCATGAAACGCCGGGCGACGAAGTGGCGGAGGGGAGGGGTCAAATCCAGTCCCAGCATGCCCAGATCGCGGGCCAAGCGTACCGGAAACCAAGGATTGACGAACATTCGGGCCAATGCATCCGTGGCCGCGGCCACCATCGCATGATCCCGGCCGCGCAGGCGACGGTACGCATCCAGAACCTTTTCGCTGCCCGCATCGCCCCCCTCGCGCGCCACCTGGGCCAGAACCTCGGCGAGTGCCGCCACGTCTCGCAAACCCAGGTTGAAACCCTGGCCGGCCACCGGATGCAGCGTATGGGCCGCGTTGCCGACGAGCACCAGTCGCTCGCGCACGGGTTCGCGCGCCAGTACAAGCCTGAGCGGATAGGCCAGTCGCCGCCCGAGGCGCCCCAGTCTCCCCATACGATAACCGAAGCGGTCCTGTAGCCTTGCGAGAAAATCCTCATCCGTCAGGTCCAGCAGGCCTACCGTCTCGTCCTCGCGCGCGGTCCAAACCACGGAGTAGCGCCCTTGCGTCATGGGCAGCAGGGCCAGGGGTCCGGTATCGGTGAAGCGTTCGAAGGCCACGCCGGCGCGCGGCCGCTCCGGCGTTACCGTTGTGATCAGGGCGTCGTGGCCGTAATGGCGTTCCCGCGCGGCGAGGCCGAGACGCTTTCGAATCATCGAATCTCCCCCATCCGCGGCCACCAGCAGGCGGGTTTGGATCTGCTTGGAATCCCCGGCGAGGGTTACCTCCATGTCGACGCGATCCGGCTGGATGCGAAACCCCAGCATCCGCGCAGGACAGAGCACCTCCACTCCAGCGAGAGCGCCCTGGATGGCACGGCCGAGCAGGCGCGCCGGGGCCACATAGCCCAGGGCCTCCACGCCTTCCTCCCTGTGGTCCAGCCGCGTGAAGCCAAACCGTCCCCGGTCCGAGACATGGACGTGCCGGATCGGCTCAGCATCTGCCTCGATCGGCGGCCAAAGTCCGATGCCCTCGAAGATGCGGCGGCTGCCCCAGGACAGGGCGATGACCCGCTCGTCATAGCTCGGCTGGGCGTCCGAGTGTGCGGGCACCGCCTCCACCACGCACAGCCGCAGGCCGGTTTCGGCCAGGGCGCAGGCCAGGCTGCCTCCGACCAGTCCGCCACCGATGATTACAAGATCGTATTCGTCCAAATCTCATTCCTTTGCGTTCTTGGCGCCTTAGCGGTTCGAAACAGGTGTATTACCGGACATCCAGGATTCTATGTCTTCAACCGTCTTGGGCACACCCGAGGATAGGACCTCGTTGCCATCGGAGGTGATCAAGACGTCGTCCTCGATACGGATGCCGATGTTTCGATAAGGCTCCGGGACCTCGGTACGCACTGCCGGGATATAAAGACCAGGCTCCACCGTGAGTGCCATGCCGGGTTCGAGCCGCCGCCACCTGCCGCCGATCTTATAGTCCCCGACATCGTGAACATCCATGCCCAGCCAGTGGCCCGTGCGGTGCATGAAGTAAGGTTTGTATTTCTCCTCCTTGATGAGCTTGGGAATCGCCTTCTTGCCTCCCGCCAAGATCCCCAGCTCCACCAACCCCCTGGTCAGAGTGCGCACCGCGGCTTTGTGCGGATCGTTCCAGCGGTTCCCAGGGACCGCCTTGGCGATAGCCGCTTTCTGGGCAGCCAGTACGAGCGCGTAGAGCTCACGCTGCGGAGCGTTGAAACGGCCATTGACCGGAAACGTGCGGGTGATGTCCGATGCGTAGCCTTCCAGCTCGCAACCGGCATCGATGAGAACAAGGTCCCCATCCTTGAGCTGGTGTCGATTATCCACATAGTGAAGCACACAAGCGTTTGCACCGCTTCCGACGATGGGCGGATAGGCCTGGAAACGCCCGCCCCGGGAGGTGCAGGCCTGGACGAACTCCGCCTCGAGCTGATACTCCCACATACCTGGCCGGCAAAGGCGCATCACTCGGCGGTGGGCATCGGCAGAAATGCGGGCCGCGCGTCGCATGACTCTGATCTCAGCCTTGCTTTTGACGAGACGTTGCTCGCCGAGCAACCGGTCCAGGACGATAAACTCCGTTGGGGCGCGCACTCCAGAGCGCACTTTGGCCTTTACGATATTGACCCATTCCATCAGGCGTCGGTCGAGCTCGGGGTCGGCCCCAGCTGGGTAGTAGACCCGATCGCGATTCTCCAACAGCTTGGGCACGGCTTCGTCCAGCTTGCCGATGGGGTATGCCTCATCGGCACCAAAGATCTCCCGAGCCCCCTCGACTCCAGCGCGTTCGCCTTCCCAAAGCTCCCTCTCCGCGTCATGCGGCCGGCAGAAAAGCACCAGCTCACCCTCCTTGCGTCCAGGTGCCAGAATCGCCAGCGCGTCCGGCTCCGGGAACCCGGTCATATAAAACAAATCGCTGTCTTGGCGGTAAGGGTAATGCACGTCGCGATTGCGGATGGATTCTGCAGCCGCCGGCAGAAGGGCGACGCTGGTAGGCGTCATGGCCGCGGCCAGGCGCCGCCGACGCCGCTTGTACTCGGACGCCGTCATCCGCTCGGCTCCTTCGGGCCGGCTTTCTCCTCGTACACCAACATGGCCGCCACCCGGACGAACTCCGTCAACTCCATCAGAGCCTGCTCGTTATCCTCTGAATCCTCCAGGTCATCGAGGTCCAGGTGCGTGATGGCAGCGAGGTCGTCGAAGGCCTCCCGCGCCTCCTCGGAGAGGCCCCCTGTGTCGACCCCTGACAGCCCGAGGCCGTACATGAACCCGCGGCTCCAATCGTAAAGACCCAGTGCCCGCTCGGCCAGTGATACCGCGTCATTCGGTAGCAGCGGCGAAAATCCCATGTCGGTGGTCGCGAGCTGCCCGCATGTCCACGTCGCCAGATTCTGCAACAAGCGCCGGCACTCCTGCGCCGAAAGGTCGGTTTCGTCGGTACCAGCAAGCAGATCCGAGATCCATGACTCCTCGGCCCGCGGCGCACCGGCGCACAGCATGGCGCACAGGATGCCGTGAGCCTCGGCCGCACTGGGGCTGAGCTCGGAGACGACGAGTCGCCCGTTAAGCTCTTGATAATCTATGGCTATAGCTGACTGCTGCATACGCGGAGGCTGTTGCGGGAAACCGCAGAAAAGCCGTGTTGCATCATAGCATGGCCCGCAACGAATTGACCGCGGAGCCGGTGCCTTCTATAGTTGGCCGAGTTGCCCCTTGGGAAGCATATCCTGTGCCGAACTTCGACCTCGACACCCTGGAGCGGCAGGTGGACGAGCTGATTCGTACCTGTCGTCAACTCAGAGAAGAGAACAACTCATTGCGTGTCCGCCAGGATCACCTGGTCGCGGAACGTGCCGAGCTCATCGAGAAGACAGAGCTTGCACGAGGTCGCGTGGAATCCATGATCTCGCGGCTGAAATCCATGGAGGAGGGGATATGAGCCAGGAGCCAATCGCGGTCGCGGTCCGCATCTTGGACAAGGAATACCGGGTTTCCTGTGCGCCGGACGAGCAGGCGGGACTGCGCGAATCCGCTCGCATGCTCGACCAGCAAATGCGCGAGATCCGCCAGACCGGGCGTGTGATAGGCGTCGATCGGATAGCTGTCATGGCCGCCCTCAATATCGCCTACGAGCTGATCAAGATCCAGCACAGCCAGGTACAGGGTGAACAGGATCTCGACCGACGGCTAAGAGATCTCCAAGACCGGCTCGGCGACGCCCTCGCCTCGCAACATCAACTGGACGAGCAGAGCGATTCGGTATAGCCTTTAGTCAAGACATCCCCTGCAGTGTACGAGAGCGGCCTGGGTATTTTCTTGAGCCTACTTCGTACCCGGGGGGCATAAGTGATGACGCTGTTGCGCATGTCCGCCCCGAGCGGAAAGCCTGAAGCGGATTCCGTTGTCCCCACTTGAACCGCTCGGTTCAGGAACGAAGGCTTGCGTCGGCACAGGCGGGGGATGTCGCTTCTTCGCACCCCGATGACCCCCACAAGCGTTCTCAGACGTCGACTGCGCGAAGCACGTCGCGCGCTCAGTCCCGCCGAGCAGAGGGGTCATTCTCACGCCATTGCCCGATTGCTAGGCAGGGAGGCTGCCTTTCTGCGCGCCCACCGTGTTGGTGCCTACTGGAGCGCGAACGGCGAAATCGATCCCTTCCCCCTGCTGCGGCTGGCCCGCATGCGCCACAAGCAATGCTTCCTTCCCGTGCTCCGACCTCACCCGCAAAAAAAACTCTGGTTTCTGGAATACAGCCCTGGTGATCCGCTCGAAAGAAACCAATTCGGAATTCCCGAGCCCCAACTGCGCAACCGACGTATTCGGCTTCCCTGGGCTCTAGACCTGCTGCTCGTCCCACTCGTCGGCTTCGACGCGGACTGCAATCGGATGGGAATGGGCGGAGGCTACTACGATCGAACGCTCGCCTACCTGCGCCGGCACCGATATTGGCATCGACCCCTGCTGGTCGGCATTGCCCATGAGTGCCAACGGACAGCGGCACTGAAAAGCAATCCTTGGGATGTTCCTTTAGATATGGTGGCTACGGAGGAGAGGATATACTTGAATAACACAGCGAGGGCGTGAATCGCCTTGGCCGCCATTACGGCAGCCAACCTGCGACGGCCTGAACGGGCGTCGGGTCACTGCCGGAACTGATCCACGCCGCCACCGCGCGTCGCGAGGTTTCTGCCGGCACCGTTTTCGGAAGCTCGAGGTCCCACCGTCTCCGAGACTTTTCAAGAGCCGTGTGGTCGTAACCGAGCACGACGAAGTCTTCCTTCAGCGTACGTCCGGCGTTCTCGCCGCGCCCGATCGGCGTGGAAAGGCCGAACCCGATTACTGCCAAATGCGCAAACACTTTTCCGGCTTGCATGCGCGCCGCAGGGTCGAATCGGACTACGGCGACGCCATTTCCGCGGAGATCCAGCGATAACTTGCCGACCTCCTCCCGCTGAGAAAGGTCCGGCTCTCCGCCGCTGAACCAGCCCCGCCATTCGCGTCCGTTCACCACCAGGCCGGGGGTGTAGACGCTTCTGATGTGTCCGGCCGCACGGTAGTCCTGTTGGCGTTGACTGTAGCCTTTCGCGGCGAAACGATCGGGCCATCCGAGCCTGTCCCAGTAATCGACGTGGAAGGAGAGCGGTACCAGCTCGCGCCACAGCCCCGGGTGCTGGACGAAGGTCCGCAGCCAGGTGTCCGCGGGCGGACAGCTGCTGCAACCGTGGGAGGTAAACAGCTCCAACACGGGTACGCGCTCAACGGAGCTTTCCAGGTGCACCGTTGGAGCGGCAACGACCCCTGTTGCGGCCAGTATCCCGGCCAACAAGACTGCGCAACGCACAGGTTCAGACCTCGTCGCGGGTAAAATCCAGCGCGACGCCGTTGTTGCAGTAGCGTAATCCGGTGGGAGGGGGACCGTCGTCGAACACATGACCCTGATGGCCGCCGCAGCGCGCGCAGTGGTATTCGGTGCGAGGCAGGATTCGCTTGAAATCGCGCTTGGTTGCGATTGCTCCGTCGATGACGTCGTAGAAGCTCGGCCAGCCGGTGCCGCTGTCAAACTTCATGGCGGAGGTGAAGAGGGGCTGGTCGCAACCAGCGCACGCATAGATGCCCGCGCGCTTTTCCTTGTTCAGGGGGCTGGTCCACGGCCGCTCCGTGCCTTCCTTGCGCAGTACATCGTACTGCTCCGGGGTGAGCAGGCGTCGCCACTCTTCTTCGCTACGGACGATCATGGGGCCGCGCCTAGCTTGCTCACCGCTGCTCCCCAGTACACGGCTCAACACCAGGGGGGACAAAACGATCCCGCCCAGGGTCAGGACGAAAAGACGTCGATTCATGGTTTCGGTTCCTCTATGTCATTTGACGGAAATCGCCTAAGCGCCGAACTCACTGGGCTCCATCTCCCCAGAGCTGCCGCAAGCGCTTGTCCCGCCCGCAGACGTAGCGATAGAACTTGTAGCGCACCGGATTCTTTTTGTGGTAATCCTGGTGGTAGCTCTCCGCTGGATAGAATGTTGTGGCCGGTACGATCTCGGTGACAAGGGTTCGCCCGAGACGGTCGCGGCTCTCTAGTGATGCCTTGGACGCCTCCGCCAGACGCCGCTCCTCGTCAGTTCGGTAGAAAATAGCGCTACGGTATTGGCTGCCCTTGTCACAGAATTGACCCTTCGCATCCAGTGGGTCAATGTTGTGCCAGAAGACTTCCAGCAGCTGCGCATAGTCCACCTTCGCAGGGTCGTAAATCACCTCCACTGCCTCGGCATGTCCGGTGCCGCCCGCCGATACCTGTTCGTAGGTGGGATCCTCGAGGTCACCGCCGGTGTAACCGGAGGTGGTAGAGACAACCCCTTCCAGCTTGTCGAATGCTGCCTCCATGCACCAGAAGCAGCCGCCGGCAAAAGTGGCCGTTGCCGGCTGTTGCTCGTTCCCAAAGGCGCTGGCCCACAGGCCCAGTGCAGTCAAAAGACCAAAGAGTGTCTTGTGCAGCATGTGGTTTGATCTCAGTATTCCAATTCGCTTACGAGACCGGAGGCTAGCCAGGTCTTCAACAGGCTGGCGGCTCGCAGCGCAACCGGCTGTTCCGCCCGCTCCCACGGGATCAATCCTTCGCAGATTTCTGCAAAGGCGGTTCCCGAGGCGGCGGCATCCAGGGCCGCGCTCTCGTCCGGCTCCACAGACCGGTAGCGCGTGCTCAGGCCGTCCCGCCAGATAAGGCAGTCCCCGGGTTCGGGCAGTTGTTCGGGGGCGGGAATTGGCTTTTCCTCCTTCGCTGTGCGCCACAGGTCGAGGACGTTCCAGGTGAAGGTTAACCGGTTCAAAGAAGGGTGGAAGCGCATCCGCAATGACGGCCATGCCTCCGCCGGTATCTTGTCCACCTCGCTGATTTGGATCACGGGCGCGTCGGCGGCGTCGAAGGCTCCCGCAAGCGTCCATTCGAGCTCGGCCAGCTCGGCGAGGTGCGGATCTCGGTCCCGGATTCGCCGAACATAGGCCGGCAGGTGCTGACCGAACCAGCGCAGCGAATAGTGGGTCGAGGGGTGGATGTCGATATACCCATGGCACAGATTCGAAAAGCCTTCCTCCCCCAGCAGTACTTTCAGGGCAGCATAATCCGTGGCCAATGCCTCGATTAACCGGGCGCGATAGGCTCGGGCATATACGGCCAGGCGTTGGTCGCCGTCGACCCTGTCCGTACCGACGACGAGCGCCGCAACGCTCGTGTCGCCGATGACCAGATGACGCTTGAACGCCGCTTGAAGCTCCGTCAAGCCAGGCATCGTTGCTCTCCCAGGATACGTTGCCCCAGGCAGCGTGCCTCGCTCAACTCCTCCATGAGCTCAGCGAACGGCGGCAGGTTGTCGTCCCGCTCGATGAGGGTGGCGACAGGCCCGAAGCGCTCGAGAGCCTTGGCATACAGCTCCCAAACCGAGTCCACTATCGGATGGTCATGGGTGTCGATAACGAAATCGCCGTAGTCGGTATGACCCGCCAAATGGAACTGCTGTACGCGCTCCGGCGAAACGCCGTAGAGATAGTCTTCCGGGGCAAACTCGTGATTGACCGCGCTCACGTAGATATTGTTGATGTCCAGCAATACCAGACAGTCCGCACGCTCGACCACCTCCGTGAGAAACTCCCATTCCTGCATCTCGGAATGGCGGTAGGCTACGTAGCTGGATACGTTCTCCAGCAATATCCTGCGGCCAAGGTAGTCCTGCACCTGCTCAACGCGATCCGCGACGTGCCGCACGGCCGCTTCGGTGTAAGGCAGGGGCATCAGGTCATGCAAATTCTGACCGTCCTGCCCGGTCCAGCACAGGTGATCCGATATCCAGGCGGGGTCCGCTCGCTCGGCCAGCGCCTTTAGCTCCCTCAGATAATCCCGGTCCAGTGGATCGGTCCCCCCCACGGACAGGGAGACCCCGTGCATCACGAGCGGATAGCGCTCACGAATACGGTCGAGGTAGTAAAGGGGCTTGCCCCCCGCCACCATGAAATTCTCCGAGATGATCTCGAACCAGTCCACGTCCGGATCTGAGTCCAGGACGCTCTGGTAATAGGTCGGCCGCAGACCCAGGCCGTAGCCCAAAAAGGGCATCTTTTCAGGTAGAGCTCGCGGGAAAGGTGCCGTAACGACTGTGCTCATGGTTTTCCTTAAATCGCGTGTTCGTGGCTGCCCGAAGAGGGGGCGGACTCCGCCCGCCCCCACATAGGGTAGAGCTCAGTCGCCAACCTTGCCGCCGACCGCCTCGCAAGCCTTCTCGGTCATGGCCACGAAGCCCTGTCCCTTACAGGCCGCATGCCCCTTACAGGCATTGGAGGCCGTCTTACAGTCATTGTGGCCCTTGCACTTGTTGACACCATAGCAGTGCACCTTCGCCTCTTCGGCAGCGTTTGCTGCCATCGGGGCGGCGGCGATCATTCCAGCGGCGGCGAGGGCCAGGGCGGTCCCGGTAGGTTTGATTATCTTCATCTCTTGGTTCCTCTGGTTACGGGTCTGTAAAAACCCCTTTCAGCTCATCGTTCGATAGTGCGCGAATCCACGGAAATGCCATTTAGGAGGCTTTAGCTGTCTGCTGTTCCGCCGATCTCCTCGCAGGCATGCTTGGACATCTTCACAAAGCCCTGCCCCTTGCAGGCTGCATGCCCCTTACAGGCATTGTTGGCCGTTTTGCAGTCGTTGTAGCCCTTGCACTTGTTGACGCCGGAGCAGTGCACCGGGGCATCCTCGGCAACGGCGATGGTCGCCGGCGCACAGGCAAAGAGTCCGGCCGCCGACAAGGCCAGGGCGACTCCAGCGGATTTCTTGAGTTGCATACAGATTCTCCAGGGAGGATTGAAAAGGTCGCCCCCCGAGGTGTGTCCTTCAGGGGTACGAGCTAATCCTAACGGGGCCGGATAAAGACCGGATAAAGAAAGAGTAAAGATTTGGTAAAGACGAAGCGAAGGCCCGTCTTCACGCGGGCAGGATGAACCAGATGCGGTTCTCGCCTGCGGCGCTCGCGGCGCCTACTTGCCCCCCGTGGGCCTCCACGAGCTCCTTGACGATGGATAACCCGATACCGGCGCCGCCATGCTCGCGGGACCGTGACTTATCGGCGCGAAAAAAGCGCTCGAAGATGAACGGGATGTCTTCTTCGGCAATGGCCTCGCCGGTGTTGGCAAAGGTCGTTCGGATACCTGCCTCCGTGCGTTCCGTCGAGATAACGAGGTGTCCCCCTTCCGGTGTGTACTGCCAACCGTTGTCTGCAAGGTTAGTCACCACCTGCAACAGCTTATCCCGGTCCGCGACGACCCTGTCTGCATCCTTGGAGATCCGGACTTCGATGGCCAGCTTTTTGGTCTCAAAGCGGGGACGGTTGAGGTCCAGGACCTTCTCCACCAGTCGGCGCAGGGAAAGCGATTGCCGACGAATATCCCGCTTGGCCGTGTCCGCCCTGGCGAGCAACAGGAGATCCTCGGAGAGCTTGGTCAGGCGAAGTATCTCCAATTGAAGCATGCTGAAGGTGGCTTTGGATGGGGGTATTACGCCATCGTGCAGGGCCTCCAGGTAGCCGCGAATGTTGGTCAGCGGCGTGCGCAGCTCGTGGGCGGCGTCCGCCACCATGGTCTTGCGCAGCTGCTCGATTCGCCTGAGGCTGTCTGCCATGTGATTGAATGCGAAGCCGAGCTGCCCGATCTCGTCGTTGGACGTGACGTGCACCCGCGCACCATAGTCCCCGGCGGCGAGCCTCCCCGTTACCTCCATCATCTGAAATAGAGGCCGAAGTACCTTCCGGGTCAATAAGAAGCTCAGCGCACCGGCCAGGCCCAGGGCGCACAGGCTTGCCCACAGGAGATAACGGTGGATGGCGTCGAGAAAGATCCCGTTGGCTTCGTCGGGCGAGATGTGGTACTCGTTCATGAGCACCGTGAAGTAGCCCGCGGCCAGGTAGTCGATGGCCAACCACACCACGAGAATCACGCCTGCGATGACGGGGATGTTGATGCCCAGCAGCTTCCATAGCAAACGGTTACGCATGATGGAGCTCCGCGTCAGGGGCGCTCGGCGAATCGATACCCGGAGCCGCGCACGGTCAGGATTATCCGGGGGCTGGATGAATCGTCCCCGATCTTCTGTCGGAGCTTGCCGATGTGCACGTCGATCACCCGCTCGATGACGACCTGCCCCCGCTCCTGCAAATGATCCAGAAGCTGCCGGCGAGTAAATACCCGCCCGGGCGAGATCATGAGCGCATGCAACAATCGATATTCGGAAGGGGTCAGGGATACCGATCGGCCGTCCAAGGTCACCTGTTGCTTGTCCGGATCCAGGATCAGCTTCCCGTGCACCAGGAGGCGCGAGCTCGGCTCGCTACGGGATTGGGTGCGCCGCAGGATAGCCTTTACACGTCCCACCAGCTCCTGGGGACTGAACGGCTTGACGACATAGTCGTCGGCGGCCAGCGCGAATCCCAACAGGCGGTCAACCTCCTCCCCGCGTGCGGTGAGCATCAGTATGGGCACGTCCGAAGCGCTCCTGAGCTCCCGACAGACTGACCAGCCATCCAGCTTCGGCAGCATCAGGTCGAGGACAACAAAGATCGGCTGGTGGCGACGGGCCAGCTCTAGCGCCTTCTCACCGTCGTACGCCGTAACCGTCTTAAAACCCTCTCGTTCCAGATAGGTTTCCACCAGGGAGGCGATGTTCTTGTCGTCCTCCACAATCAGGATTGGTCCCACTTCAGCAGGGTTGTCCATACACCGTCCTCCACCGGATGTGACCGGTTGGATTGAAACAGGACGCAGCAAGCGCCCGTTTCGCCAACCAGAAAGCAATAGTACCCAGTCGATTGCGCCGTGGCCGCGCCTGGTGTTGCAGGGGGAAACTTCGCGTAGACTTTCGGGCGCAGGGGGATGCGATTTTGCGGACGGCTCCAGCCGCTGAAAGTCGGAGCAGGGGGCGCGTCCGCGTTCCGCTCAATTGTGCCGCGAGCGCAGTCGATAGCTGTCGCCGTCGAGCCCGGAGAAGAAGTCGTCGAGGAGCGGGTGGTGAATCGGACCTCCCGATCGATCCGGCTCCAGATTGCGCTCCGCTACATAGGTTTCGTGCTCCGCCTCATGCACCAGAACCCGGTACCAGGGCTTATCCTTGGGTGGGCGTGAGCGAGCCACCTGGTCGTACCACTCCTCGCTGCCTTGAAATTCAGGGTCCACGTCTAGGATAACGCCCCGGTAGTCGAACAGCCTGTGATGTATCAGCTGCCCGATGTGGAATTTGGCGTGGAGCTCCGTCATGGTCTGCTCTCTCCGGACGTGTTCTCGACCATGGTTTCCACCACGCTGGACCAGGCCAACGCGATGTTCTTCCGATTGTATCCCCCGCCTCCCACGGCAAGCACACGGCCACTGCAGCTCCTGTCGGCGATTCCGCACAGGGAGGCGGTGACCCGGCGGTACGCGGCAGTGGTCAGGCGCAGATCGGTGATGGGGTCGCCGGCAAGGGCATCCGCCCCGCACTGGAGCAGGATGAACTGAGGTTGGAAGGCGTCGATGAAGCGTTCGGCCTCCGGCCACATACGGAGGAACAGCTCGTCCTGGGCATGCGGGGGCAAGGGCACGTTCAGCTTGGTTCCCTGTGCCGGGCCGGTCCCGGTCTCGCTCGCGTGTCCGGTACCCGGATACAGATAACGTCCGTCCTCATGGAAGTCGGCGATAGCGAGCTGCGGATCGTCGACGAAGGAATAGAAGACGCCATCGCCATGGTGGGCGTCGATGTCCACGTAAGCGATGCGCTCGATGCCATGCACGCGCCGCAGGGTCTCGATGGCGATACCACAGTCGTTGAAGACGCAGAAACCGCCGGCCCGATCACGACGGGCATGGTGTAGTCCGGCAATGGGTACCATGGTGCGGACCAGATCGCCGCCCATGATCCGTTCTACCGCGTCCAGCACGCTGCCGACGACGAAGAGGGCAGCCTCGTAAATGCCCTTCACGGCGGGTGTATCGCCATAGTCCAGATAACCCACGCCGGTTGCGGATTGCTCCCGCACCCGCTCGAGATAGGCCTCGGTGTGAAAGCGGAGCACCTCCTCGTCCCGGGCCTGGACTGGCGGCAGGACCTGGATCTTTGCCTTCAGTCCAGACTCGGCGAGGGCGTCCCAAAAGACATCGTGGCGGTCCGGTCCAAAGGGGTGGCCGTCGCCAAAGCCATAGCGGGCGAGCTGCTCTCCGCCGTAGACGCCTATCGGTTTCTTTTCTGTCGCGTGGGAGGTC
>JAJDOL010000167.1 GCA_022340195.1 Chromatiaceae bacterium | reverse complement strand
ACGCGCCCTTGCGGGCCGCCGTCACCGCCCTGGCACCGGAGGCCGTAGCCGCGCAGCCCTCGCCAACACAAACCGCCGGCGAAGCGCCGCAACGCTCTCCTGCCTCCACCCGGATTGTCCCCCAACGCACCCCATCTCGCTGTGCGCAACGTTCCGAAGAACTTGACCCGCGGCTCAGAACCGGGGGATATTTACACGTAGTCGGTTGGATTTCCTATCCTTTGTGGTGTACTCGAGCTCGATGCCGACTCTCAGCGAATCCGTAGCGCCCTGGTCTTTCGGTACAAGGTGCGCTCGCTGATACCGAGCTTTCTCGCAAGATTGGCTCTGTCGTCCGATGTGCAGGCGAGCACCCGGCGCAGATACCTTTCTTCGATGACGTGCAGGGGCAGAACCTCTTCTGAATCATCCGACCCGTCCACCTCGCGCCCGCGCGCCTCCACCACTTCGCTCGGGAGGTGCTCCGGCAAGATGGAGTCGCCATCGGACAGCAAGGCGGCTCGTTCCAGAATATTCTGAAGCTCGCGGATGTTTCCCGGGAACCAGTAAGCCTTGAGACAGGACAACGCCGGATCGGAGAAAGTCAGCTTACGATGCGGTTGGACGTGCTGAAGGAGTCTGTCGATGAGCAGAGGCAGATCTTCAAGCCGTTCTCTTAGTGGCGGAAGCGGAATAGGAAACGTGCTGATGCGGTAATACAGATCCTGGCGAAATGTCCCTTCGCTCAGCATCACCTTGAGGTCCTGATTCGTCGCGCAGATCAGCCGGAAATCGGCATGCTGCGGCTCCACGCTCCCCACCCGCCGGTACATGCGGGTCTCCAGCAATCGCAACAGCTTGACCTGAAGTCCCAGCGGGACGTCGCCGATCTCGTCGAGAAAGAGGGTGCCGCCCTCGGCCGCCTCCACCAACCCGATCTTGCTGGCAATGGCACCGGTGAAGGCGCCCTTCTGATGGCCAAAGAGCTCGCTTTCGAAGAGCGTCTCGGTCAAACCCGAGCACTCCACGGGAACCAGCGGTCTTGCAGCACGCCCGCTCGCCTTGTGGATTGCCTGAGCGACCAGGTCCTTTCCCGTACCCGACTCGCCCAACAGCAGCACCGTCGTATCGCTGGGGGCGACTCGTTGCAACAGCTCCAGCATGTGTCGAAAAGCGCCGGAGCGCCCCACCAGCCTGTTCGACTTGGATCTCGGGCCGGCCCCTCGCGTCGGCCGATGAATCTCCAAAAAGCTCGTGATCCTGCCCGCGGCATCGCGAACGGGCCTGGTCTCGACATCGACCAACTCCTCGCCGTGCGGCGTGTGGTGCACGTGCAACGTCCTTTGCGGATCGCCAGTTTCCAGGCTGCCGTTTATCGGACAACTTTCCCCCGCTTGGTCGCAAGGTACCTCGAAACCATGAGAAACCTCGTAACAATGCCGCTGTTGGAGCGGTCGACCATCGCCGTAGAGATCGCGATATGCCCGATTCGCGATCTGGATAGCGTAGCCCAGGTCCAGCAGCGCGGCAGGACTGGTAAAAGTCTCCAACAAGGCGGGTGCGTCCGGGCCTACCTGATCTCTGGCTCTCGTCTCGGTCACTGGCTCTTCCACCTCATGTACGCCAATTTTGACAGTTAGATTACGACATGACGGCAAGATTTTGCAGCAAAGCCTCAGGGAAAGTGGGAATCAAATTGGCCAACAAGCTCAGGTAGACAGGGATCATTAGGAATTACAATAGGTTAATGGAACATACCCCGCTCTCTTCCTTGCCTGGCACAGATACTGCCTAAGAGGCATGGAGTCTTCGTTGCTCGCCGCGGAAACGCAAAGCGCGATGCGACGAGGAGCCACGAGGAGCCCCCGTTCACAGCGAAAGCACGGAAAGGTTGCGAGCCGATTTGATCTGAAACAGAGTGGAAGATACGCCAATGAATTCGACCCTAGCTGCAAGCACCGCCGACATGAAGCAAGCTCAATCGATAAAGCCTCCCTGCCCATTGTGGAAGAAGATCGTCGCGGGGGTGCTGGTCGTCGCCGCCGTGGCATTGGCATTGTCGGCAACCGGTTGGCTCGCCCCCTTGGATTCATCTTCGGTTGAAATGCTCAAAGGTTTGTCGGTAATCATCGGATCCAGCATCGGGCTGGTTCTCGCCGGCATCGCCTTGGTCACCGGGATCTTATGGCTCGTAGGCCGTAGCGCAAAAATCATGGGCCGCGGTAGAGAAGGCGTTGCATACGTGGTTCATTGTTATCCGCAACAGATAAAAGATCGGATTCTCTCTCACTAGTGAGACCTGTTTGCGACTCGAACAGGAGACGTCCGAACCGAGTATCGAAAACACCGCGGCTCGCGCGGTGTTTTTCTTTTTCTTCTTGTTGCGCATCGATGACGAAAAAGCCATCACCAGCACTCCCCCTGTTTCGCAATCGCTCAACCACGGCGGCTACCCCAAACCGCATTTTCGGTGCCTTATCAGAGCGAATACGCAAGACTCGCCCTCTCCTCGCCTCCTCCGTGGATGACGATTCGCCGCCCGTAAAAATCGACCGCATCGATATCCCCGGACTCGATGTCCCGCAAAGAGTAATCCAAGATGCCTAATGCCAGACTTCAATTCGCGCTCGTCCTCGGGTTGGCACTCAGCACCAACCTGTTGTCGGCGGAGACCCCCGGCGCTGCAGTTGGGGAAACGGTCGCGCCACCGGCGGATTTTGAGTTTCACCCTCCCTACGAACCGGTGCTGGAACCCCCGGATCTGCCCCGTCAACGCAGCGGAAAAGAGCCGGGCGGCACTGCAGACCACACGAAGTTCGAGCAGCTGCAGCAGGACTTCCAATCGGGTCCCGAGGTGACGAAGGCCTGTTTGGGCTGCCATACGGAAGCGGGCAAGGATTTCATGAAGTCCGTGCACTGGACGTGGGAGTACAAAAACCCCAAGACGGGTCAACTGCTGGGCAAGAAGAACCTGATCAATACCTTCTGCACCAACGCCCGCGGAAACGAGGGTGCCTGTGCACAATGCCATGCGGGCTACGGTTGGGTAGACGATACCTTCGACTTCACCGATCAGACCAAGATCGACTGCTTGGTCTGCCACGACAATACCGGGCTCTACTATCGCATGCCGCAATCGAAGGGAAATGCCGCCTGCGCCATCATGTTCGAGAATGCGCCACCACTCGACTGGAGGCGCATGGCGCAGCATGTAGGGATGCCGACGCGCAGGAACTGTGGTCAGTGTCACTTTTACGGGGGTGGAGACGACGGCGCCAAGCATGGAGACCTCGACTCGTCCCTTTTCCACCCCGGGAAGCCGCTGGATGTCCACATGGACGAGAAAGGGCTCAATTTCTCTTGCACCGCCTGCCATGTCACGAAGAACCACATTTGGGCCGGCAGCCGCTACAACGTGATCGCCAAGGATACCGAGGGAACGGGCAAGCCCGGGCTGCGCCGCGATGTTGCCACCTGCGAGTCTTGCCACGGTCTTTCACCCCACCCCACCCGCAGCATCGAGGGCTTCGCGCTCAACACCCACGTCAACGAGATCGCCTGTCAGACCTGCCATATCCCCGAGCTGGCTCGTGGTGGTGTCGCTACCATGACGGATTGGGACTGGCGCACGGCAGGCAAGCTGAAGAACGGCTTCGGGTACTTCGAGCACAACTACACCCAGGGAAACGGCGAGCACCGCAAGACCTACAAGTCGATCAAGGGAGATTTCAAGTGGGGCGAAAACCTGGTTCCCCACTATGACTGGTTCAACGGCCAGATGATCTACACCACCATCGATGACAAGCTGGATCCGTCAAAACAGCCGGTCGCCATCAATGCCTATCAGGGCTCGCCGGACGATCCGAATTCGCGCATCTGGCCGTTCAAGCGGATGCACACGGTTCAGCCTTACGACAAGGGCAACGATACCTTGGTCTTCATGCACCTGTGGGGCGAAGACAATGCAGCCTACTGGGGCAACTATGACTTTGCCAAGGCCATTGAGGTCGGGATGAAAGAGTACAACAAGCCTTACAGCGGCAAGTTCGGGTTTGTCGAAACCTACTCCTACTGGCCTACGACCCACATGGTCGCACCGGCGAGAGATGCTCTAAAGTGCGCTGCCTGTCATTCCAGGGAGGGCCGCCTCGAGGGGATCAAGGGCGTCTATATACCGGGTCGCGACACCAACCCCTGGCTCGATCGAATCGGTCTCCTTGCAGTCTTCGGCGCCCTTTTCGGCGTCTTGGGCCACGGTCTGTTTCGTAAGATCCTCAACAAGCGAGTGAAGCAAGCATGAATGTGCGGCAAGTAATGGTCTATACGCGTTTCGAGCGCTTCTGGCATTGGGCGCAGGTGGTGCTGATCGTTGCGCTGCTCTTTACGGGCTTCCGTATTCACGGATTCTATTCGCTTATCGACTTCCAAACTGCGGTGACCTTTCACACGGTGGCCGCTCTGGGCCTGGTAATGCTGTGGATTTTCACCATCTTCTGGCACCTAACGACCGGTACCTGGCGCCATTATGTGCCCAGCACCGAGGGCCTGTGGCGCGTAGCCCAGTTCTATGCCTTCGGTATCTTCAAAGGCGAGAAGCACCCCTATCGCAAGGCGTATTGGCGCAAGCACAATCCATTGCAGGCAATGACCTATCTGGCGCTGAAGCTCATTCTGTTCCCAGTCATCTGGATCTCGGGAATTGTCTATTTCCTGTATTTTCTGTGGGACAACATTGGTGGTTCGGGTGAGCTTCTTTCCTTTGTGGCCATGATCCATACTGCCGTCGCTTTCGCCACGCTGGCCTTTATCATCGTCCATATTTACCTGTTCACTACCGGTCATTCGTTCATCGAGCACGTCAAGCCGATGATCACCGGATTCGACGACGTGGATCTGACGACTGAAGAGGAGGCATACTTGGAACAAGACGAACCGAGTCATATCCGGTAACAACGTACGAAGCCGCGGTTGCTTCCCGTAAATCAGGAGATCGGAGTCATGCCAACCGACCAATCGTCCCTCGAGATCGGCGTCCTGAATCGTCTGCGGATTCTCTGTATCTCGGAAACAGGCTGGTTCGACACGAACACCGTGTTCAATGACATACGCTGCGCGGGCGGCGTCGACGTCGATCAATACGGGATTCCCTGGCCGCCGTTCGGTGACCTGCACGCCGATAATGCGGCCGGCTTTGCCGCCCTACTGGAAGCGGAAACAGCAGACGGCGCACACCATCGAGTATTGTTCGACACGGGCTGGAATCCGGCCTGGATGGACCGCCGCTTTGCCGAAGAGGGCATCGATCGGCTCCTTCAGGACGGGGAAATCGGGGCCTTGGTGATCAGCCACGAGCACTTCGATCACTTCTGGGGCATCGGGTCGGCCCTGAGACATCGCCCGGACATTACACTATACATCCCGGACGGCTTGAGCTCCCAGGGGCTGGCATTCATCAAAGAGCAAGGGCACGTTGGCAAACTGGTCAAGGTGCCCCTGGGCCAACCACTCTCATTGATCCCCGGTCTGGCGGTGGTCAACTTCCCGACACACGCCCTGTTGCGGATAGAGAGCGAAAACGTCCTCTACGCCCAGATCAGAGATCGGGGGATGGCGATGATGACCGGCTGCGGACACGGCGGGGTGTTGAATTTGCTGGATTACGCTCGCAGTACCTTTCGAGGTGGCGATCGCATTTTCGCCCTCTACGGCGGGCTGCACATTTCGCCACTGGAAGATTGGGACGAGTCGCGCGATCAAATACTGGAGTCACTGGGTCGGTACGGCATCGCCAAGCTGGCGTGCAACCATTGCACCGGCCGCCGCGCCGTGGAAAAGATGGTCGAAGCCGGCCTGCCGGTCACACATGGCACCGCTCGCAACGGCTCGCAGAATGAGTTGTTCGTGGGCAATGGCGACGTCGTGGAATTGGCATGATTGGACCGACCGCGGGTCCTTTGGCCCTCCTCCGAAAGAGATTGCCACCGTTCGGGACCAAAATG
>JAJDOL010000139.1 GCA_022340195.1 Chromatiaceae bacterium | reverse complement strand
CGCGCCGAAATAGAGCAGGATGCCGGCTGAACAAAGCGGCGGGACCAGGGCGACTGCGATCGCAACACCCGGCAACGCGGAGAGGGACTCACGGCGCACCAGCATGTAGGCCGCGGCAAAGCCCGCGCATATGGCGACCTCCAGGTCATCCAGAGTCGGGTGTGTTCGGGCCAGCACCTGATCCGGAACGGGCATTGCTGTCGGCGCGCCGATCACCACGGAGGCGGAGTTGGTGGCAAACCCGACTGTGGCGATGCTCAGAACACAAATGGACTCCTCGGCCCTGACCGACTCCGTTCGGTCTTCGGTTCTACGGGCATCGCACCCACAGGTCACGTCTTTCTCCCCTTGGCTCAACGCGACAGAACCGAAGCGGTGACGCTATCTTCCCCGTTTTCAACGGCGGATGTCACGGCTTCCTGGATGCGATGCCCTTCTTTCGCCATGCGTACCGCCCGTTCTACGGCGTTCTCAACGTAGGTTTCCTGCGAGAACCCGACATAGAGTGCGTAGACGCTGATCAATAGCACGAGCGCAAAGGGCAAGCCGGTACTGACGGATGCGGTTTGCAGGGTGGTTAGTCCCCCTCCGATCAGCAGCACCGCGGCAATGACGCCTTCCACGATCGCCCAGAAGACCCGCTGCGGCGTCGGCGAATCGAGTTTTCCGCCGGATGTCAAATGGTCCACGACCAGTGAACCGGAGTCGGAAGAGGTCACGAAGAAGATGGTGACCAGCACGATGGCAGCGAAGGACAGTACCTGGGAGAGCGGAAAGTGATCGAGCATCACGAACATAGCAGTTGCTACATCGTCGTTCACCGCGGCCAGGATGTCCTCGGGCCCATGGGTTTGCACGAAGATCGCCGAGCCACCGAAGACCGACATCCAAACGAAGGACAGCAGCGTCGGGATTAGGATGACCCCGAGAACGAACTCACGCACCGTGCGGCCCTTGGAGATGCGGGCGATGAACATGCCCACGAACGGTGACCAGGAGATCCACCAGGCCCAGTAGAAGACCGTCCAGGATCCCTGCCAATTGGTTTCCCGGAAGGTCTCGGTCCACAGGCTGAGCTCGGGGAATATGGTGAGGTAGTAGCCCAGGTTCTGGGTGAAGCCGCTCAGGATAAAGATGGTCGGGCCGACCAGGAGCAGGAACAGAACAAAAACGGCGGCCAGGACCATGTTGGCCTGACTGAGGAACTTGACGCCATTGTCGAGCCCCGACATCACCGACAGGGTCGCAACGCCCGTGATGACCGCGATCAGCGTCACCTGCGTCGTGGTGCCGATCCCGACCCCAAACAGGGCGTTCAACCCCGCGTTGATCTGTTGGACCCCTAGCCCGAGGGAGGTGGCCAGTCCCACCAGGGTAGCCAGTACCGAGAGCACATCGATCAGGTTGCCCCAAAACCCGTAGATCCTGTTACCCAGGAGCGGGTAGAACACAGAGCGGATGGTCAGTGGCAGGCCTCGGTTGTAGGCGAAGAAGGCCAGGCCCAGCCCAACAATGGCATAGATGGCCCAGGGATGCAGGCCCCAGTGAAAATAGGTCACACCCATTGCCGCCTGGGCGGCTTCCGGGGTCTGGGCTTGAACTCCGGCGAACATCGGTGAAGGCGAGGCATAGTGAACCATCGGCTCGCCGACGCTCCAGAACATCAGGCCAATGCCCATCCCGGCACTGAGCAGCATGGCGAACCAGGCCGGGGTGGAGAACTCGGGCTTGGCGTCGCTACCACCGATGCGGATCTGCCCGAAGCGGCCGAAGGCGAAATAGAAAGCAGCCAAGATGAACAGGTTGGTCACGAGAATAAGGAACCAGCCCATCGTCGTCGTGATTGCCTCCATGGCGGTCTTAAAGAGCCCGCTAGCGTCCTCCTTAAACATCAGGGTCAGCAGAATAAAGCTGACCAGTACAAAGGTGGACACGAAGGTGACGTGGGGATGCACGTCGAACCCGTATCCGGTCCAGTTTTGGTCGCCCGGTTCCCTTCCCTCGGCGTCGTCCTCGAACGAAGCGGTCGGCGCGATCTGCAGGCCCCGGAACTGCTCGCGGTCAAGGATAGCCTTCCTGCGAGCGTCCTCCTCGATGCGCCTGAGCTCCAGGGCAAAGGCGCGCTGTTGGCGCGCTGTTTCTTCGTGTGTGAGATGACTCATGGATTTACCCGATCAGAAGTAGTAGCCAAGGTTGATATTGAAGCGGTAGTTCCACTTGTCGTTACCATCGACGCCAAAGTCGCCGACGCCATGGAAGATGTTGGAGTAGTTGTCGCCGTCATCGCCGACGAAGTAGTTGCCGTTGGAGTAGACCAGGTCGCTGTAGATGTACCAGCCGCCCTTTGCCCAGGCGGCGCCCAGGGTCCACATCTGGCTGTCGTTGAAGTCGCTCTCGTCCTTGACGATGCTGCTGTACTCCAGATAGGGCAGCACATAGTCGAGCCAGGGGATCTGCTGGGTCTCGTACTTGTAGCTGAGCGAGACTGCCGGGATCCATGCCTTGGTGGCGACCGGCCAGGCGAAGTCGTAGGCACCCATCGGGATCAGGGTGTCCGTACCCCACGGGTTGCCATCGTCGATATCGATCTCGTAGCGGGTGATCTGGCTGGCGAGCTTGGAGTTGCCCAGCTGGTTGACCATGTGCGCCGAGGCCGCCCAGTGGTGGCCGTCGCCGGCACGTTGGCCCTCGAGCTGGCCGTACTGGAGTGAAACACCGAGATCGGTCGGTACGGCCACATCATCGAAGCCGTAAATGGCCCGGATGTTGAACTGATTGCGCTCCTGGTAGCCGTTCACGGGAGCACTGACCAGATTGCCGTTCTGGGTCAGTCCAGAGCGCCACTTCACCGCGTCATAACCGTAACGGGCGCTGTCGTCACTGGTCCCGTTTCCGTTCCACTCGCTGCTGTAGAAATAGGCGAAATTCAGGTCCCAATTTCCCAGCTGGGTGACGTACTTGATGCCGAGATCCATGTCGTCGGCGAGCCCGACATAGTAGTGCTGGTCGAAGAACCAGCTTTGGGAGACACCGTAGGGCCCGGGGCCGAAGGGATTGCGTAGCACCCCTGCCTGGATCTGGCTCCCGTCTTCGAATTCATAGCCGAGCCAGCCGGTGTGGATGAAGTTGTACCCATTGTACCAGCGGTACTCCAGCTTCCCGATGAGCTGCTCGTAGTCGAGGGACAGGTTGATGCGGAAGGTGTCGAGCTCGAAGTTGCCGCCGTTCCCACCCCGGGACGGGCCGGACCCGCCGCCGGGATAGCTACCCAGTACATAGTTGACCCGCATCGCCCCGCCGACGGTAACCGGCCCGACCTTGATCTTGGCCGGTTCCGGCACGCCGCGGGAGTCTAGCTCTGCCTCGGCTTTGGCGGCCTTCTCCAGCGCGGCGTCCTTCTCCTCCCTGGCGGCCGCCAGGTCCATCTTGGCCCGTTCCAGCTCCCGGTTGAGCTCGTCGACGCGCCGCTCCAGGGCAGCGACATCGGCGCTCTTGGCGTGGACCGAAGGGGAAAGGCTGATCATGCTGGCCGTGAGGGCAATCAAGACCGCCGCAACCTCGAGCAATATCGGTGTCTTTGTTCGTTCGATTTTCCGGTGCATTCGGTCTCCTGTTGAATTGGCGCAGCAACCGCATTCCGCAGATCGTCGCGACACGCGTTATCGCTTGGTATCCAAAACCAGACTCGGTGCGACTTGGCTCACAGCTCGCCGGTGACCCAGTAGTCCACCCGCTTCGGATTGTTCTTGATGTACCTGGTGACGGCCTCCTTGTAGGACGTCTCCTGGGCGTCGTACATGGCCTTCTGCAGGTCGTCGATGGGGAGCTGCATGCGGGAGAAGAAGGAGGCCGCCTCGACGTTGTCTTGGTAGAAGCCGAGGCGCGCGACCGCATGGACGCGTTCGAAGCTGCCCAACACGCCCTTCGGATCGTCGAGGTAGCGCAGATCATAGGCGCCGAACATCCAGTGCGGGCTCCAGCCCGTGACCACGATCCATTCCTTGCGGCGTACGGCACGCTCAAGCGCGGCGGTCATGCCGGCGCCGGAAGAAATCTGCAGCGTGTAGTCCAGACCGTAGTCCTCGATGGCCTTCTCGGACAGACGTGTCAGACCCGCGCCCGGATCGATGCCGGTGATGGTGCCGTCGAGCTTCTCACGCACATTGGGCTTCTTGAGGTCTGCGATGGACCTGAGGTCGCTCTCCGGGATGTAGCCGGGAACCACCCAGCCGAGGCGGGCATGGGTGTAGAGCAGTCCCAGGTTGACCACTTTGTTGCCAACCTTCTTTAGGTAGTCCTCATGGGTACTTGGCTGCCAGGACATGAGCATGATGTCGATGCTGCCGGTGGCGAGCCCCTGGTACTGGGGAGCGATATCCGTCTGCAGCAGCTCGACCTCGTAGCCCATGCGCTCCTCCAGGATACGCTGGGCCAGCTTGGTGACGAATTCCGCGTCGGACCAGGCGGTCCAGCCGATCTTGATGGTCTCCTTGGCCAGGGCGGACGAACCGAGCCCCAGGGTCAGCAAGGCGACAATGAGCAGCTTGCCGAGGATTTTCGTGAGCATGTGGTTTCTCCTTTGGTTTGCGTTGGAGCTTGGTGGGCGAAGCGCTGGATGCCCGGCTCAGGCACCCGACGCGCCGGGCTTGGCCTTGCCGAAGGTGCGTTTGATGCGAGCCATCAGGCCAGATAGGGCCTGCGCGGTGCCGTCCCGCTTTGTGCGACCGAAGCTCTGAGTGATGCGGTCGAGCAGGATGGCGAGCAGCACGACACCCAGCCCCCCCTCGAAACCGAGTCCGACATTGAGGCGCTGGATGCCCGTGAGCACCGTATTGCCGAGTCCGCCGGCGCCGATCATGGAGGCGATCACCACCATGGACAGGGCGAGCATCAGGGTCTGGTTGATGCCGGCCATGATGGAGGGCATGGCCAGAGGCAGCTGAACCTTGAGCAGCAACTGGCGGTTGGTGCAGCCGAAGGCCAGTCCCGCCTCGACATGCTCGCGGCTGACCTGGCGGATACCGAGATTGGTCAGGCGCACCGCTGGCGGCATGGCGAAGATCAAGGTGGCGATGGCACCGGGTACCTTGCCCAGGCCGAAGAAGATGGCCGCAGGGATCAGGTACACGAAAGGCGGCATGGTCTGCATCAAATCCAGGACAGGCCGCGCGATGGCCTCGACGGTATTGCTGCGGGCCATTGCGATGCCGATCGGGATACCGATGGCCAGCGCCACCAGGCTGGAGCCGATCACGAGGGCCAGGGTGGTGACGGTCTCCTTCCAGATGTCCATGCCGAAGATGAGCGCCATGGCCGCCAGGGCGAAGAGGCCGAAGCGCCAACCGACGCGCCACCCGGCGAGTGCGACGATGAGTGCGGCGAGCAGCAGCGGCGGCACCGCCATCAGGGCATCCTCGAACGAGCCGATCGTCAGGCCCAGGCCATCGGACACGCCGTCGAGTACCCCCGTGAAGTTGTCCTGCACCCAGTCGACCCCGCGCTCGACCCAGTCTCCGACGGGGATCCGGTAGTCGGGTATGCCGTCGGTCATGGCTCAGCCCGCCCCGTCCAGGGTCTGGAGCAGGATCTTCTTGTCGATGATCCCCCGCTGAAGACCTTGCTGACGTCCACCCCATGGAAGAAGGAGCGCACGTACTCGTTGGCCGGGTTCGTGACGATCTCTTCGGGAGTGCCGATCTGTACCACTGCGCCGCCCTGCATGATGGCGATGCGGTCGCCGATGCGGATGGCCTCGTCGAGGTCGTGAGAGATGAAGACGATGGTGTGGGCGTCCTGCTGCTGCAGGCGCACTAGCTCGTCCTGCATCTCGGTGCGGATCAGCGGGTCGAGGGCGGAGAAGGCCTCGTCCATGAGCAGGATGGGCGCCTCGGTCGCCAGCGCCCGCGCGAGCCCGACGCGCTGCTGCATGCCGCCGGAGAGCTCATCAGGGTAGCTGTCGGCCACTACCTGTAGACCGACGGTTTCCAATGCCTTAATGGCCTGTGCCCGCTGCTGGGCACGATTGTTCCCGGATACCTCCAATCCGAAGGCGGTGTTCTCGGCCACGGTCTTGTGGGGAAGCAGGGCAAAGGACTGGAAGACCATGCTCATCTGTTTGCGGCGCATGGCGATGAGCGCCTTGTTGTTCATGGCCGTGACGTCTTCGCCGTCCAGCAGGACCTGCCCGCGGGTGGGTTCGATGAGGCGGTTGAGCATGCGTACCAGGGTCGACTTGCCCGATCCCGAAAGGCCCATGACGACGAATACCTCGCCCTCACGTATCGCGAAATCCGCGTTCCGCACACCGACTGTGGTACCGGTGCGCGCGAAGATCTCGTCTTTGGAAAGACCTTCCTTCAGGAGCCGCATCGCTTCATCGGGGTCCGGGCCGAAGATCTTGTAGAGGTTTCGGACGACCAGCTTATCGCTCATCTCTTTCAAAGCAGATCACCCTTCGTTGGGGTGCCATTGCGAACACCCGGCATGTCAGCCGACATTTACTGGCACCAAAGAACGCCAGACTTTCTACTGCCCGGAGAACCGGCGGTTCATTTGCGCGGCGCAAACAGGCATGCACAACGGCATTTGCCGCAGTGCATCCCAGGATGGGCCTTGTTGTGTGGAACAGATTCGCTGTTCCCCTTCTCAAATGCTGATTGTTTCGATCAAGGCGAGACCGATTCGCTCAGTCCCTGAGTTAGCGGAGCGGTAAGCTTCGGCTATCTGCTGCTGATGTGTCAGGCGGTGCCCGACGTGCAGATTTGCGGCAAATGTTTGCCGCCTGTTCCGACCGACCGGCGAGCATGGACCCGAAATCCGGCGGGCGTCGGAACGATATTTTCATTATTACCTTAACGCCTGGCATCGACCAGACGCAAGTTGACGGCTGTCGTCACGTGCTTGCACAGTGCCGAATGTCAGTCGCATGGAGATGCCTCGCGAGACTGACAACAGTTCTTCCGCCAGTACACGAGCTCCGTCACCTTCGATTGTTTCCGAGACCGGATAGCGAAGCACCCGGCGATGACGTGCTTTTTCCGAGATGACTATCAATTCGCTTGCCGTATCCAATCTTCGCGATCCCACCGGCAACCGACGATGGGCTGACCAGCACGAACCGTCAAGCTTTGCGAGAGATCGTCGCATCAAGCCAGCTGTGCATCACATTGCGGACGCACAGACGGATCTAGCTGCAGCCCGAAATGGGTCGTGCATTGCCCATGATTTTCGGAACTGCCAGAGTCCGGTTACAGCGTAGGGCGGTCACTCGGAAACGACGAAGCTGGAGTGGGTCGGGGGGACTCTCTGGGTCACCCTGACGTTTCGAAAGCTGTGCCGTGTCGGCAACACCGCGGCACCCATGATCGATCCGCGAAATTCTCCTTGGCCGGACAGCGACCTTAGCGGTCGAAAATGACGCGGCGCACAATTTTGCTGCGCTGCGTCAGTCTCTTCCCGACCCATCGCGCTCCTATAACGATTGCTTATCGACGGCGTCCGGATGTTTCACGCTGCTGAAAGGTGAGACAGGAATGAAAAACTCGACCTTTGCCAGCAGCGGGCGGAACTCTTCCCAGCGCATCGCCTCAGAGAGAATCTCCAGAGCGCCCCCATCTTTCTCACGTTCTGCAACTGGTCCTAGACACCGAAGAAGCTACATCGGCCGATGGTGCCATCGAGAATACGCTCAGGGCAGTAACTGTCACCAAAATTAGGCCCATGCCGACGATCTGTACACCGACCAGGCTCTCATTTAAAACCACGACGCCGAACAGCGATGCGGTGACCGGCTCGACCATTGCCACAATCGAGGCCACGGCCGGCGCGGTATGTGTGAGGCCCACAATATAGAGAATGAAAGACAATCCCGCGCCAAACACCCCCAGTATCAGGAACTGTGGCCAACTCGGGGTGCTGAGCACGGCTAGGGCCTGGTCGGCATCAGCCAACCCGATCAGTATGGTGGCAAGTACCGCGAACGATATCACGAGAATCGCCTGTGGGCTGCCGTGCGGTGCCGCATACTTGAAGCCGAAAATGAATACCGCATAGGACAGCCCGGCAAGCAGTCCGGCGACGGCCCCAGTCAGCGTGACGCCGCCCGCCCCGGTCTCGTAAATGCGCGTCAGCAGCACGATGCCAAGCATTACCATCGCGATCGCGGCCCACTTAAGCAGGGTCGGTCTTTCGAGCTTGAGTGTGAAGGACACCAGATAGACGAACACCGGTGCGCAATACATCAGCGTCGCCGCAACCGCGACACTCCCCTCCGCGATGCTCACGAAATAGAACGCGAAGTTGCCAGCTACGCCGACACCCGCGATCGCCGACCAGAACCACATTCGGCCACTGGCTAGTCCGCTGCCATGCGGGCGCAACGCCAGCCAAACGAGAACGAACAACAGCCCGATCGCGCCCCGGTAGAACGACACCACGAGCGGGTTCCAGCCGTTGGCCATGAGAATCCCGCCGATCCCCCCTGATAGCCCCCAGAATAACGCCGCCAGTGCTACGAACGCCGTACTCAGACTCACCATTTTGTCTGGAGAAATCAACCTCATTGGGAGTAGCTACTGCAGTACCATTGCGCAAGTCCTCTACCGCCAAGGCGGTTACATCCGAAGCTTAGAGGCTTCGTTCAATCAACCGGGGCCATCCCCACGACTTGTCGATCTGAGGCAAAGCCTCGCTAGAAGTGAGCACCCAGCCTCGATCGCCGCCACGCGCTGAAGCTCATGGCTGTTGGTGACCGAGGTCAGCGTCTCGCAGATGGCGATTGTCCCCCGCCAGAGTCGACTTCCGACCATCACAAGCACCCTCGTGACCACAATCAGGTCCGCCGGCCACACCTGCTATTGTTTTCGTATGGTGTTGCGAACCCACAGAACCCCAGCAGTGAAGAACGTATTCGTCGTGGGGCTCGACGACTTTCACCGTGCCCAGCTCGAGACCCTGCCTGGTGCCGAACGATACGCCTTCCATCCTCTGTTTACCTACAGTGAGGTCAAGCAGCAGGAGAGTTTTCCAGTTGCCTGGCTGCTTGAGCAGGGAATGCATATCCTTCGGGCGTTTTCGGGACATGTCGACGCGGTGATCGGGTATTGGGATTTCCCCGTCAGTACCACGCTGCCGACCCTGAGGGGAGGCGTCGACCTTCCGGGACCGACCTTGGAATCGGTTCTCAAATGCGAGCACAAGTACTGGAGCCGAGTCCTCCAGGCCGAGGTCGCTGCGGAGCACGTCCCGGCTTTCTGCGCCGTGGACCCATTCGCAAAGGATCCTCTGCAGAACGTGTCGCTTGGCTTCCCCTTCTGGCTCAAACCGGTGAAGTCCGTGCTTTCCCACCTTGGCTTCCGTATTGCCGATAGAGCCGATTTTGACGAAGCGATTGGGCATATCCGGGCGGAAATCCATCGCTACGCCGAGCCCTTTAACGTAATCCTAGAGCACGCCAAACAGCCTCCCGAGAACGCCGCCGAAGACGGCTCTCACGGCATTGCCGAGTCCATCATTTCCGCGGGGAGTCAGTGCACGCAGGAAGGCTATGCCTTCGGTGGCGCAGTGGAGGTTTACGGAACCATCGATTCCCTCCGGTGCGGGCCGCCCCGATCTTCGTTCAGCCGCTACCAATATCCCTCCAGTCTTCTCGTGAGGGGATAAGGGGTCAGTGCGGCCTGGCAAGGCCGCGTGTTCTAGCGGGTGAGAGTCCCGCCTGGGTAATCGTGCGCCGCGAGCCCAGTATCGAGCCTTGCGGCGCGGCTGGTAATAGACGAGTCGATGCGTAGGCACGAAAGCAGGCGAGGTGCAAAGGTGACGGGTGATGCCGACCCTGAAGGTGTTGAGCCCCGAAAGTTTTGGTTGGTGAGTGCCGACGGTTTTGTCCCGCCGGTAGGCAACAATCCGTGTCGCGCTGTGGCGAGCGGCACGGGTACTCCCCGGGGTCCGAGGCCGTGTCGAGCCTGACATTGAGAATACGTGGTAACCAGGGAGATCCAAGCGTCGGTCCGTTGGAAACGGGCACCCGTGAACAAGTGTAAGAGCAAGGACACGGGCGGTGGCGTTTGGAAGTCGGAGCCACTCATACGAGCGTTGATGCCCGGTAATGCGGGTCGAGCAAAG
>JAJDOL010000130.1 GCA_022340195.1 Chromatiaceae bacterium | reverse complement strand
AAATCCTGACATAGGATCTTCGCATAGGGGGTCGCACCCATGGGAACCGCTAAAACCCGAGTACCGCAGACGTCGACCAAGGCGTCAACCGGTCGGACCACGGATAAGATCAATCCGGCGCCGGAGCTGCACAGCGGTCCCGCTCCTGTTCAGCGCGCGGCCTCAGTTCTACCACCTCCCAAACGGCTCACCCCCCCCGCAGCGCGTGCCGGCGGCATCGTGAGCGCTCTTGAGGAATCTCTGAAGGCACCCCCACGCGCACAGATGTCCGCGGCTATTCAGCGGCAAGTCGGCAATACCCGCATGGTGACAATGCTTGGCGACGTTCAAGCGAAAATCGCTGTGGGCGAACCCGGTGACCGCTATGAGCGAGAGGCCGACGAGGTGGCTAGTCGTGTGGTCTCGGGGCAAAAATTGGGGCGCATCTCGCGTATCGCAGCGGGAGGGCCTTTCTTCTCCGGTAAGTCGCCAGGAACCGGAGGAAGAAGAGCCGCAGATGCTTTCTGCGCGGCAACAGCCTGAAGAGGAGGAGAAAGAACCCGTACAGATGATCCCGGTACAACACGGGGCGGTAGATGACGAGGAGCCACTGCAAACAGTACCGGTGCAAGGCCAAACCGTAGAGGAAAATGGAATCGCGCTTCAAAGAGAATGTTCCCATTGTGGACACGCCATCGGTGGACAACGGGTCCATATGGCATGTGCACGCTGTAATCATGCAGTGGAAGACAAACCGATAATCTGGCAGGCAGAAAGGGAAAAAGAATCAGACAAAGGCACGATGAAAACCGCACCGTGTCAGCGCAAAGCGATTTCGAGTGGAGTTGGCGAAGTAGAAGATGCTAGTACGGAGTCGCGCATCAAATCACCTGGAGGTGGGCGGCCTTTGCCGGATGGCATTCGCTCTGAGATGGAAGCAGGGCTCGGTGCAGATTTCTCCACGGTGCGGGTACACGATACCAGCGAAGATCAGACCACAGCCAAGGGCCTCAACGCCAAGGCATTCGCCTACCGCGATCACATCTGGACGGGTCCCGGAGCTTCTGCTGGCGACCACAAGTTGATGGCGCATGAGCTGACTCATGTAGTTCAACAGCGGGGCCACCGACCGTTAGCGCAACCCCCAGAGCCGGGAGTATCTGCGCTGGGGCTTGAACGTACGTCACGCCAAGTCGCCATGCAGCAGATGACACAACTGGAGCAAGCAACGATCGGCGGCACCGACCAGGGGCTGAGGACGGGCGCGCCGACACCTTCTGGCGACCTCCGGATCAGCTCGCCTGCCGAGGCGGCTGAACGGCGCGCTGTCTTTCGTATCGAAAGGCGCTGTCGTCCCAGCCGCGGCTCCCGCTGCCCAGTCCGGTCTCTTCCGGTCCCCCGATGACCTTGTCCCGCTCGCCGGTGTCGCCGTCAATAACGACCGAGTGACTGTCCCGCCGGTCGCCGGATTGTCATTCTCGACCACGATCACACCTGCCAACGCTTCGGGCGTAACGCTTTCCCTTGTCGGCATTAATGCCACGATCGCGGCCGGGACGACGATCGACAACAGTACCGGTGCGATCACGGTGGCAGCCGGTCAAACGGGCGGCAGAGCTCGCGTAGAGGCCTGGCAGAACGCCACGGCGCCCGATGGCTCCAGTCTCGTAAGCACCTCGCCGGAAACGGCCACGTTCAACTTCACCGCCATCCCGTCGGGAATTACCAGCACGAGTGTGTCCCCCGGTGGCTCCGCGACTATGTATGGTGGGGATTTCACGCACAGGTTCTCCTCCGCTGGAGGCGGGCAGACCGCCCTGGAGCGATCCCATGTCAACGAGCTTTTCCCAGGGGCGAGCGGTACGGCGCTTAACATCACGGGCCAGCTCGGCACTGTGTCGACCACCGTCAACAGTCCAGATTCGGCATCTGCCGGCTGGGATCTGGATTCCTCCGGGGAGATGGTCGCCCCGGACATAGTGGACTGGGGCCATCACCTCTCTGCCCGTCCGTTTGTCGTCAACGCCTCCAATCCGTCGCCAAACCATACGCTGCCGCAAGCGCTGACCGCCACGCAGAATTTCCGCAACCTGACCTTCCCAGGCCAGACCTACGGCGCTGCGGCCGTGGCATCCACGACCCACCGGCGAGCGATCGAGGATCGCAACGACCAGCTCAAGGCGGTCACCAGCGTTAACAGCGAGGAGGTGGTCGAGGATTACGCGGGGCCAACGGTGTTCCGCCGCTGCCGTGCCACGCCGGACTCCATCCCCGTGGCGGGACCCGCTTCCTCGGGAGGGACCGCTACCGCGACGACGACCTCGACGATCACCGTCGACGCCGAGGGGCAGGCAGCGACACCCACATACAGCATCCGTCCGCCCGACCTCGGCTGCATGATCACGCCCAGCGGGGTACTCACGCCCGGCACGACCGCCGGAACGGTCACCGTCCGCGTTGGCGACAGCGCAAACTTTGACGAGACGACCGTGACCCTGGTAGCACCGCCATCACTGACTACTTTTGCCATTAACAGTGGTGCAGCCAGCACTACCGATCCGATAGTGACACTGAATAACACACCTGCCCCCTCTTCACCGACACAGTCTGAACCGACACACTATATGGCAAGCGACGATGCCGGCTTTGCCGGGGCATCATGGCAGACATACTCCGATTCACCATCCTTCACGCTGAGTGAAGGTTATGGCGTGAAGACGGTGTATCTCAAGCTCAAGAACATTGCTGGTGAGTCAAGTGTCGTGAGTGACACCATAGAATATGTTACATCACCAGCGCCGTCACCGAGCCCGACGCCCCAACCATAAGCTGCTGCAAGCTCGCCGAACGCCGCGCCCGGACCACCTCAGTCCGCGGCAGACGAGCGCGCGCTTTGCAGTACGCACCGGCCTTGGAATTACGCCCTTTGCCCGGTTGCGCTCGGGTGGGTTTATCTACTTGTAATTTTGTACGTTTGCTGTGGCCGCGCGTGGGTCGGGGGAGCGCCGGGGGAGCCGGGTAGGGGATGGGTCAGTTCGACGATTGGCCTGTCGGAGGCGGCCGCGCGCGGAAGCGGCCGAGGCGAAGGAAGTGCAGTGTCTGTTCGATGACTTCCTTCGCGTTCATGATGAAGGGATGGGAATAGGGAAGCACTAGGAAATCGGCCATTCCCTCGACCTTTGCCCGTTCCACTGACACCTTACTGTCGTCCGCGCCGGGGATGACCTCGGCAAGCCAGGCATCGAAAAAACTGTGTTGATTACCGGTGATGATGCCCAGGGGGAAGGTTACCGGGCCGAGCTGCTCAGGAAGACCCTCGGGGCCGGTAACGAGTTGCTGTCCCGCGGGACCGTTGAACCACCTGTAAAGGGCCGAGTCTCGAAGATGATCGGCCGCCTCGCTGCCGCGATTCGGAGGGCTCAGCATGACGACCCGGCCCAGATTTTCGAACCGATGGCGGTTCAGGTAGTACCGCACCAGGACCCCTCCCATGGAATGGGTTACGAAATGAACGGTCCGGGCTTGCAACCGTGCGCAGCGGCTCAAGCCGCGTTCGATGGTCTCCAGCGCCGGATTCTCGATCGCCTTCTTCTCCTGAACAGATCTTGTCGATAGAGACGGCCTGTTCGTCAGTCGCGCTTTACAATGGCGCCCTCATCGCGAGAGATGCACAACAGCGGTGCCCCTTGAAGGTACAAGTCCGAAATCGGTCCGCCGATTTGTCCGGTCTGCTATCCGGGTATCACCCCATGATTCCTGGGTTCATCAAAACGCTAGGCTTTCAGGATGCTGCATGCCGAGCACTTGGTTGCGCGGCCGTTCGCAGGGACGGCGCAGACGCAGGCTCCTCCCTGTATTGACCTTGAACAACTAGACAAGAAAGCCTCGCTTTGATGTTCGGTCTTTGCACGGGAATGCGTAGTCTCTTATCATCCGGGTATATCGTAACGCCGCCAGAAGAAAGGTTCGAAATGGCAGAAGACAAACACCAGTCCAATTATCGAATCGGGGCCGTCTCACGTCTTACGGGGATTCCACCCG
>JAJDOL010000126.1 GCA_022340195.1 Chromatiaceae bacterium | reverse complement strand
AAGTCCTGCGTCGAGTGCCACTACAATCTGGTGCATCGCAAGGTTCCGGATCAGAAGACCTTCAAACGTGACGCCTGGAACCGCATGGTGGAAGAAGAATTCGGTCTGGAACCGGGGACAGCCGATCGGATCCTGATTCGCCCTGATCGCTAGCGTCTAGAGTACGCCTCGCACGAATCCGTCGCTTCCCAACGCGACGATCTCCGTCCATTCCTTTTGTCGCATGGCCCGGGACTTGCCCTAACATCAATTCGGTAGGCCGGCCTCGTGTAGCCGGCCGATCAGTCGCTCGAGATCCTGCGGATTTCGGTAGGGTTGTGTCGCGGAGAATTCGGCGAGGCGAAATGCCGGATCGAGATCTTGCACCTTGGCGGCAATCGCGCGGGCTTCGTCCAGATTTCCCTGTGCCACATTCGCTGCGACCAAAATCAACATTGGATCAATATCCTCGTTCCGCAGTTGCAGCGAGGCTGCGGCGGCGGCGATGGCTTCGGCGTAACGACCGCTGTCATGGTAGGCGGCCGCAAGGGCAGCTGGAAATTCCGCCGGATACACCGGTGTGAGCCGTACCGCGTACTGTGCAAACTCGATCGCTTCCTGGGGGCGTCCAAGGTAATTGAGGACGCTCGACTTGATTGCGTAGGCCCCGTTGCAGTTGGGCCTCGCCGCGACGCCCTCGGTGACCTGGGTCATCGCTTCGTCGTATTCGTGGTGAGCCAGGTGCACCAGGGCCATAACCAGGTGCGCATAGCCCGTCGTGTCACCGAGACTGAGTGCCTCGCGGGCCAAATCCGCGGCGTGCTCCATCGCCGGCGAATGGACGACGACGCGTCCGAATCCGGCTTCAGCCCAGTAGGCCAGTGCCGCGCCGGCATAGCCGATTGGAGCCTCGGGCTCGAGCCGAATCACCTCCTCGAACAGGTGCTGCGCCTCCCGTACATCTTGACGCCCCGTGCCGTGATAGAGCGCATACCAGCCGCGGTAGGACGCCTCCAGCGCGACCGGGTTGGTCAGCGCCTTGCGCATGAAACGCGCCGCTTCGCCTTGAACCAGCTTGACGTCCATCGCCGTCACGATCTCCTCGGTGATCTCGTCCTGGATGGAAAACAGGTCGTGGAGCTCGCGGTCGAAGCGCTCTCCCCAAAGGCACTGGCCGTTAGCCGCATCGATCAACTCGGCGTTGACCCGTACTCGTTCGCCATGCCGGCGTACGCCCCCGATGAGGACGTAACACACGCCGAATTCGCGACCCATCTCGGTCGCGCTCAATCCCTGGGATACCCGCGCCGTGGGCGATTCGTCAGCCGCCAGGAAGAGCCCTGGAATCTTGGTCAACGCGATGCTGATGTCCTTGGTCAAACCCTCGGCGAAATAATCCTGCTCGGCATCCGCGCTCATATTGCGGAACGGCTTTATGACCAACGAGGGTTTACCGGGCAATGCAAGTGCGGCGGTGGGAACACGCGGCGTACCTGCACCAACGGCGGTGATTTGCCCGGGTTGCTCGGCGACGGAGTAGGCGCGCACCGGGTTGAGGACATTCCTTGCCCGGTGCTCACCGATAAACCGGAAGCTGGCGCGTACCCGGCCTTCAGCGCTCGACCGAACAGCACCTGAGATACAGATCCCACCCGGTTCCGCCAACGCTTCGAGGCGCATCGCGACATTGACGGCGTCGCCGCGAATTTCGTTGCGGTCCCGGGTAACCGATCCACGCGGTCGACACCGATACGGCAACGGACTCGGCTGGCTTCGTCCAGGTCACTATTGGCCTCGCTCAGCCCGCGCTGCACCGACATCGCGCAGGTCAGCGCATCGACTGATTCCTCGAACTGCGCCATTACGGCTCCTTCAGCCTGTTGCACGATGCTCCCGCGGTGCTTTCCAACACGGCCGGCGAGCACATGGAGGTAACGGCGCAGGATTCGACCACTGCCATCGTCGTCATCACGCGATTGCTCGTACCCGTCGGCCTCCGCAACCAGGATGGTTGCGACTACTCGCGGCTGTAATTGCGGCTGCTCGCCATCATGCGCCGCCCGCGACGCCATGGTTGCCGCCGCACCGACGCCAGGTGGCATGAACCGGCCTTGCCTGATTTCGGTGACAAGCTGGTTGGTCTCGGGTCCGGGCTCGGCACCGAGCTCCTGTGCCAGTGCCGTTGCGCATTCCTGGTACTGCCGCAGGGCCTCGGATCGCTGTCCCGTCCGCGCGAGAAGCTCCATCAGGTTGCGATGCGCGCGGTCGTCTCCGGTGCGTGCCCACAGCAGCGTCGCCAGATGTTCGCGGGACTGCGGACGTCCGTGCTCGATGGTCAGGTACACGAGAAGTGCCCGGACCTTGCGGTGACTGAAATCGATCGCCGCGCCGTCGGGGCTTCGCGCCTCGAACGGTCCCAGCACCCGGAATTGGGGTAATCCATCCACGGCAGCGAAGTACAGACGAAAAATAGACGCAAATTAGATCGCGGACAGCGCGGCAAATAGACGCGCCGGTCCGATCATGGAGCCATCGACAACGAGATTCGATTTCGGAGGCACGCCATGACCACTCTACTCTTGATGAGCTCGAACGACAGAAGCTCGGCACCGCTCTCAGCATTGAATGTTCGCGACATCAGCGGCTACGAAATCTTCAGCGAAGGAACAATGGGGAAGGCGCACGCTCTTGCGCACCGCATGCTGGACGCGGATCAGCTACGACTCGGCCACCGTTTGATCGGGGAATGGCTTGCCGATCGAAACGGCTCCGGCAGCGACTGGGTGCACCTGCATTTCCACATGGCCATCTTCGAGCTCGCACTGGGCGAATGGGATAACGCCTACGCGCGATTCATGAAAGAGGTGCTGCCGACCGCGTCCTCCTCCGCGGATGCCCTGACCGATGCGCCGGCGCTACTGTGGCGAATCGCCATCACCGCGCCCGAACCCGTCGTGCTGCCTTGGCAACCCTTACGCCGAACTGCCTTGGCGTGCATGACCTGGAGCGTCGCGAACAGCGGCATCAATACAGGCCTCGAGGTCACCGTGTTCCTGGCCGCTTCGGGGTGGACTGGGTTCGCAAGGGCGCGGCAGAGGTGGCCCAGCTCAACCCCCTCGATCCGCCGCTCAGCGAGATGATCGACAACTTCCTGGCAAGCGGGGGCAAGATTCTAGTCTGCCCGCCCTGCGCAAAGGTCCGCGGCTATACGGAGAAAGATTTGCTCTCGGAGGTCTCCGTCACCGGGTCCCCCGCCATGCATGAGCTCATCAAGCAGGGAGCGGCGACGTTGAGCTTTTGACGGTCGCTGTTGATCGACACCGCGCTCGGGTCCCGAAGGTTGCCTCAAACGTTCGGGACCTGGCGCGAAAACGCGTCCTGGGGGTCACGCGTCCCGGGTAAAGGGGTAAAGAACGGGGCGCAACGCCGTCGAACCCCTTAGACGCTATTCATCATCTCGCGGTCGACGCGGATCACGTTGAAATGAAAGACCAGATGAGCTCCTTTTCTTGACCTGGCTGCCTTACCGGTATACGCGAATCCGAACACGGTGACTTCGTTACCGGAAGCCTCCGGTAGACGACCATCACGAGTCGTCAGTCGACGACAGTCATCGTTGCCGACCCTTCTAGAAATGGAATTGGCGACGCGGTAGCACGCCTCTAAAAACCACTACCGAATGTGCTCTTACCTTGTCACGGACGACAGACTTCATGGAGTTTCCAAAGGACGAAGTCCACCGGCCCAACGTGGAAATCACTGCGTCAGTCTTGGCCTGATATTTGCTTAATGTTTGCCGAGGGCCGGAGAGAAGTCCGCCCTCGGCAAACACAACAGAAATCCCGAAACAAGATGAATCTAGCGAGCATCGCGAGGACATGGGCATCGGGCATGCTCTTGAGCGGCTGGCGACTGGTAAGAACCAGGAGACCTGCGATGCGAAACAACCTTCGATCTACGGAGTACCGGAAAGCCGGTGCGCGACGTGCGCTTGCGTGCCTGGATGCGACAAAACGGCAAGTACAGCCGCAGATATCTAAGGAAGTCGTATTTCGTTACATCGATCGATACGCGGCGAATCACTATGCACCGCCGCTGATTGCCCGTTTTCTCAGCACACATTGGCGAGCCTACCTATTGCAGACGTATGTCCGGAAAAGCGACGAAAGCCGGGCTTGGCGGCAGGCCGTGGACACCATGTCGGACCTCGTGTGGAGCGTACGCCCGAAAACATACGAAGCGAGTCGGCGCCGGCTCTATATGATGCTTATTGGCTTATATCAGCGGCTACACGATGGACTGGAACGCTTGCGCATCGAGGCATCCGAGCAAGACCTGTTCTTCGCCGAGTTAGCGAAGCTGCACCAGGCGGCGTTATACCCGCCGCTGTCCAGATCCGAGGCATCTTGGAGAACGGGCACCCAAAGAAGCAGCGCTGATCGGTCGGAGCGCGCGCGTCAGAGCGGCACTTCAACTCGCTAATTTTACGAATAACTCTGCTGAACGTAGTTCCATTCGTGCTCTGCTCCTTTTTTCGCTAATGGTCCCCGGTAGCGCCCCCCCGACGAGGGCGGATTGGCGAACAGCCAACCATTGGTCACTCCGAAACGATACACCGCCTTCCATTCCTCGTCGGCGAACACCGTATCGCAATGCATTTCGGGGCAGTCACGCCCGAGCATGGTCAGGAATAGCACGCGCCAGGCGATGACCATATAGAAGCCCAGTGTCGACTC
>JAJDOL010000115.1 GCA_022340195.1 Chromatiaceae bacterium | reverse complement strand
CACCCACCCAGCCACGACGACCCACGGTCGCCTTACCGGTGAGGAACGGGAAACCGCAGGGATCGGCGAGAATCTGATCCGTATCGCTGTGGGTTTGGAGGACATCGAGGATGTCAAAACAGACCTCGCGCGAGGACTGGTCACCATTTGAAACAAGGTGTGCTCCGTGCCGGCGATGGGTCGCCGACCCGATCCGGCGGCAACCGTTGCACAAAACCCGAACCCTGGCGGCACAAGATGGTCAAGCGCGAAACGGATTCGGCCACTCGGGCCCTTTGCGACAAATGGAATCAGCGTTATTTGAGCTGCGACAGCAGCCCACCACCGGCCTCCGTCCTGGTCGAGAACCTCTACCTGCTGCCATCGAGCGGGCGGGCCCTCGACCTGGCCTGTGGGCTGGGCGCGGGCGCCCTGCTACTGGCGGAACATGGCCTGGATGTCACCGCTTGGGACCTCTCGCCGATTGCCATCGAACGCTTGCGGCAGGAGTCCCGATTACGCGGATTTAACATCAAGGCGCAAGTTCGAGATGTGTGTCGGCGACCGCCCTCGCCCGAGACCTTCGATGTCATTCTCGTCTCCCACTTCTTGGAGCGAGCTCTGGCGCCCGCCTTGAGCGACGCCTTGCGCCCGGCTGGTCTTCTTTTCTACCAGACCTTCTCAGGCGAAGCGGTCCCGGACTGCGGACCCTCCAATCCCGCCTTTCGTTTAGCGACCAACGAGCTCCTCGGACTCTTTCAAGCGCTCGTGGTGCGCTTCTACCGTGAGGAGGGACGACGAGGCAACAGCGCACTCGGAATCCGGGGCGTCGCTCAGCTTGTGGCGCAAAAACCCTGGTAACCGGGAATTCGTCGATCCAAACACGGGCGATAGGATTCAGCCTGCTTGTCTTTTCTCAGAACGGCCAGTCAGGATGAAAGTGAGCGATCCACTCGAGAATGCCCGCGGCATAGTTGCCGTTCATACCGTCGAAATCACCCCGCGCGCAGTAGAGTCTATCGCCATTGCCGCTCCGTGCGGACCCGGCGATCGCAGTCTGGCGCACCTCGTCGGATGCGTTTGCGACCAACACCGCTGGAATCGGGCTGCGGACCGTTCGGGATGAGTGTTCGGTCGAGCTCGGTGCAGATCAGCAGTTCCTCAGCCACAGGACTTCACAACCATGAATGCGGAAATTCCGGCGCTGATTTCAGCCGGTTTCGGCACCCGGGCGCGCCACCGCTTACCCCGGCATGGTCGGGAACCCGGCCCGCGGTCCCATTTCGAAGCGGTCGCGGGGATACAAGGGTGAGCTTTGCATATAGGCCGTAATCAACCTGGCGATGGATTCGAGGGAATCCTGATGGATACGCTCGTAGCCGTGGGAAGCATCTATGCCGAAGGCGACGAGGGCCGTGCGCACGTCGTTGCCGGCCTCCAGCGCCGCAGCACTGTCGGAGCGGTAATACTTGAAGACGTCGCGCTGGTGAGGAATCTCATGCTCCTGGCAGAGTTGTATGATGCGGTGGGTCAGGTGATAGTCGAAGGGGCCGCTCATGTCCGCCATGCAGATGGTGACTCCGAACTCGCTGGAGTTCTGTCCTGGGGCCGAGGTCCCATTGTCGATGGTCAGCATCTCGGCCACGTCCTGGTGCAATGCGGCGGATGCTCCCGAGCCGACTTCCTCAGAGATGGTAAAAAGGGGATGGCAGTCGACCGGCGGCACGACCCCATGACTCTTGATGGCTTTTACGGCGGCTAGGAGCAGCGCGGCGCCTGCCTTGTCGTCGAGGTGGCGCGCGTTGATGAAGCCGGTCTCGGTGATCTCGGGCTGGGTATCGATGGCGATGAAGTCGCCGACATGGACACCGAGAGTCAATAGTCCCTCCAGATCGTATACGCGCTCGTCGATGCGCAGCTCCACATGATCCCAACCCCCGGGCTGGTTGTCGATCTCGGGACCGAAGGTGTGTCCCGATGCCTTCAACGGAAGGATGGTGCCGCGGTGGTGTCCGATGTCGGTGAACAGGGTGCAACGGGCGCCCTCGGCAAAACGGGCGTTCCAATGCCCGACCGCTACCGGCTGCAACCGGCCGTTGGGCTTCAGCGATTTGACCATGGCGCCCAGGGTGTCGATGTGGGCGACGATAGCCTTGTTCGGCCGCTCCGCTTGGCCCTCGAGCGTGGCACGAATGGCGCCGCGCCGCGTCAGCTCGAAGGGGACGTTTAACTGCTCCAACTCCTCGCAGACCAGGTGGACCGCCCGGTCCGTATAACCGGAAGGACTGGGTGTAGACAACAGCTTCAGCAGCGTGCGACGTAAGTAGTCGGTATCGATCGGCAGTGGCTTCAAGCGCGGGACTCCCGGCTGGCGGTTCGGGGAAACAGAAGATCGACGAAGCGCTCGGCGGTCGGCTGTGGCTCGTGATTGGCCAAGCCTGGTCGCTCGTTCGCCTCGATGATAACGTAGTCCCGACCTTTGATGTCCGGTACCAGGAAATCCAGTCCGGTCACCGGGATATTCAGGGTGCGGGCTGCAGTCCGCGCTGCTCCTGCCAGCGTCGGGTTGAGATCGGATGTCACATCGTGGATGGTACCGCCGGTGTGCAGGTTGGCCGTCTTGCGCACGATCAGCACCTCGTCCTCGGAAAGTACATCGTCCATGCCGTACCCACTCGAGCGAACGCAGCGCTCGGTCTCACTGTCCATCGGGATCGATGACTCACCGCCGGTGGCCGCGCGTCGGCGTCGGCTTTGAGCTTGGACGAGCTCTGCAATGCTATCGTGACCGGTGCCTACCACCTGCGCCGGGCGGCGGATCGCTGCGGCAACGACCTCGAAGTCGATGACGACGACGCGCAGGTCCTCGCCCTCGCAGAGCTCTTCCAAGATCACCTTGTCGCAGATCCGACGGGCGCGATCGACCGCCCGCGCCAGCTCTTCCGGCGTGCGGACATCGACGCTGATGCCCGCTCCCTGCTCGCCTCGGGCGGGTTTTACGACGATCCGCCCGTGCTTGCTCAGAAACGCCTCGGCTTGATCCAGTGCCTCGAACAAGCACTGGTCGGGTACTTGAAGGCCGGCACGACGCAGCAGGCGCCGGGTGACCACCTTATCGTCACAGCGGCTCATGGCAACCGCCGTGGTCAGCTCGCTCAATGACTCCCGGCAGACGATTCGGCGTCCGCCGAAGTGCAATGCGAAATAACCGCCCTCGGCATCGATGATCTCGATACCGATACCCCGCCGGCGTGCCTCGTTGACGATAATGGTCGCATACGGGTTCAGTCCCTCACCGGGCTGGCGACCGGTGAACAGGGGCTCGTTGTAGGCATTTTTGTTCTTTAGCGCGAACACGGGAACCCGCTCGAAGCCGAGCTTTCGGTAGAGTCGGATCGCCTTCGTATTGTCGTGCATCACCGAAAGATCGAGAAAGGATCGGCCACGGGCCTGATAGAACTCCGCTACGCGCCGCACCAGGGCCTCGCCGATGCCCGGATACGGCGCTTGCCCGTCCACGACAACGGCCCAGAGGCTGGCGCCGCATTCGCTGTCGTCGAAAGTCTCGACATGGTCGACACCGGTGACGGCGCCGAGAATGGTCCCGTCTTGCGCGTCCTCGGCGACCCAATGCTGCAGCACCTTCGATGCACGCATCTCCACGACGAATTCCGGGCTCGGAGGGATCATCTTGCGCGCGGCATAGAGTCGGTACATCGCATCGGCATCCGCTCGGCGATTGAGCATGCGGATGTGGAACCCCTTGGGCCGCGACGGCGCGCTTTGGTAACGCTCCAGCCACAGCCGGAAGGTATGGGATGGATCCAGAAAGAGATCTTGGGGCGCGAAAGACAGGATCACGTGCGGATCGCGCACATAGATGGCGATGTCTCTCTTACCGGGTCTTTCCCTCTGCAGGCAGCGCGCCAGTTGCTCCAGATCCTCGAAGGTCTGGGCAAACAGCAATCGGCCCCATCCGCAGTCGACCGCCGTGTTCGATTTGATTCCGGTGTCCGGTCGCGGGTGGCGCTCCAGGCTGTTGACCGAGGGTGCATGTTTGCGCTCGAGCCGGTGGTGGGCGCGGTCCTTGATCGTCATATGTCGCTCGCTCTCGCAGTCGTTTTCGGAGGGTCGGAAAGATCAGATCCCGTGCTGCTCGAGCCACAGTTCCAGCACGGCGAGCTGCCAGAGCTTGGAGCCGCGCAGCGGCGTTATGTGGGCCTCCGGATCCGCCAACAGCTCGTCCAGGTAAGGTCGTTGAAATAGACCCCGCTCGTGCGCCCGCCGGCCAAGCAGCGCTTCACGAACCATGTCCAAGGTCTCGCCGCGCAA
>JAJDOL010000095.1 GCA_022340195.1 Chromatiaceae bacterium | reverse complement strand
CTGAACGGCTCTGGGGTGAGTGACTTTTAGATCGAATCATTACATCTGTGGATGGGTGTTTCAATAGCCTGAACGGCTCTGGGGTGAGTGACCGACCTCGGTAACATGGCTAAGGATACGGGCCTTGGTTTCAATAGCCTGAACGGCTCTGGGGTGAGTGACAGCACCCCAAATTCACCCTTTTAGAACAATCGGTTAAACCGCCCTTTCGGCGACAGGTCCGAAACAGGTCAATCACCGGTCGAAGTATACAGCTTTCAGCGGCGTCACGCACGCGTAACCTATTGATTTCTCTCGGATGGCGAGACGAATTTATGCTGTCTTCGAGTTTCATCACGCAACCGCATGAAATATGAGCTGAATTTTATAAAGAACAAAATCCTGTGCCGAATTGCGGATTTGTGTCGCCGAATTGCCCGTCAAACAATCAGCACCGCCGGGAAATGCGCCACTTTCTGCCCGTCGAGGGTCGAGGAGGCGCTCCGGCAGGTTCCGCAGAGCCGATAGAAGCGTATATTATCGTCATCCGCCACGATTTCCACCAGCTCCTGCCGAATAGTCTCAAGCTCGCCGTGATCCCGCACCGCGATCTCGAATACGGACTTCTGCACCCGATCTCCGTAGCGCAGGAGCACCTTGCCGACCCGGGCGCGCAGGCCATCGTCGCTGATGTCGAAGCAGGCGACATAGACCTCCATCAGCGGCTCACCCAGGCGGTAAACTCGGCCCCGCCGCGCAGCCATGAAACGAGACGCCGGTTCTGTGCATGAATGTGCTGCAGCACAGGGCGTGCCGCTTCGTCTCCGACGGCATGGACGGGCTCATCGAAGCGCTTGACCAACCGGGTCATGTAGCGTCGCAATGCAGGGGGGCTCAGGCGGCATCCGAGCCGGTCATCCATGCGAAAGTCGGCCGGCTCGAGCTCGGCGCGGATGACGATGGTGAGGGCGATCCGCTCGATCAGGTGCCGGAAGGGCTCCATCAGATCCGAGGCCAGGGTGGCATGGGTACCATGTGGCTGATGGTAGAAGCCGATCCAGGGATAGAGTCCGGATACGCGCACGAGGGTCTCCACGTGAGCATAGAGCAGTGTGTATCCCAGGGACAGGAGGGCGTTGAAGGGATCACGCGGGGGCCGGCGATTGCGGCCGCTGAAGCCGTACTCATCCGGAACCAGGGCCTTCAGGGCGCCGAAGTAGGTGCGGGTGGCGTTTCCCTCCACGCCGTTGAGCGCGGCCAGGTCGTCGGCAGTTCCGGCGCTCTTCATTGCGGTCTGGAGGGCGTTCCGCTCCTTGATGAAATCCGTCGGGCGGCGCTGCCTGAGCACCTCGCGCATATGGCGTATGCGCGCCATGACAACCTGCCGTGCGGCGGGCAATGCGCGCTCGGCATCCTGTAGCCACGTCTGCTGACGCAGCCAAAGGGCGCCGCCCTCGGCGCCCGGTACGCCATTCCAGACGGTACCTTGGTACTTGCCGAAGCCGCTGGCGAAGTGAATGGGAACGGATAGACCGAGCGCCGCCCGCAGCGCCGGTGTCGTGACATGATGGGCGCCGATCAGCAGGAGGGCGGAGATCCCGGTCCAGGGGCAATCGATCAGGGTCTCGTCGTCGCGGCTTACGATCAGGCGCCCGCCGCTGGTGGATGCGAAGGCGCTCTTGCCGGTTATTATGACCAGGGTACCCTCGTTCCCCCGCTCGCCGAGGCTCAAACGCCCCCCAAAGTCCTCAGACACCTCTTCGCGTCGCTTGGGCAGGGCGAACGAATTGTCCAAGGGGCGTGCCTCGCGCCGTCCGATGCGGGCGAGCCAACTGTTGGGCGGCGGCGGTTTCCGAACCGGCGCCTCATCCTTCCCGCCGCTCACGTCCAAGACCATGTCGTTCAGGAAGAGGTAGCCGAGGTAGCGAAATCCCTGCTCGAAGGCGACCGCCCGGCTCTTGTCCTCGTTGAGTGTCAATCCTAGCTCTTCGAGCGAGCGGCGCACCGCTGCGCCCGCGGCCTCGGCCTGCTCGCGGCTCCTGCACAAGACGACGAAGTCATCGGCAAATCTCACCAGCCGGAAACCGGCACTTTCCAGATCACTGTCGAAGTCGTCCAGCATGAGATTGGCGAGCAGCGGGCTGAGCGGCGCGCCTTGGGGCAAGCCGCGCATACGCTCGATGCGGAATCCCTGATAGTCCACGGGCGCGCCGACCCAGGCCAGGATGAGCTCGACGGCGGGGTCATCGCGAAAGAGGGCCTGAAGGCGGGTACGCAGATGCGCCCAGTCGACATTATCGAAAAAGTCGTCGATATCGGCCTCGTAGACCCAGCGATAACCCTCTCTCCAGGCCGCCTGGATGTCGAGGCTCGCCCCCTGACGAGAGCGTCCGCGGCGATACCCGTAGCTGCGGCTGTACATCAAAGGCTCGAGCGCAGGCGCCACTACCTGGGTGAGAGCCCGCTGGGCGACCCGATCCCAGAAGGGGGGAATGGCCAGTCCGCGCAGGTCGCCGTCCTTCTCCTGGATGACGACGCCCTCAAGAGCCGTCGGGTCGTAGCTCGCCCCTGCGAGATGGGCGGAAAGCCGCTCCAGGCGGTCGGCAAGTCGTTCCTCCTCCTCCGGGTCGGGCAGGTCAGGGTAGCGCGCGAGCCACCAGTCCTCCTCGGTTTTTGCCTCGTCGGGGTCAGCCTCGGGGCGCTTCTTCTCGATGTTCTCTCGGATAGCGCGATAGGCCTCATACAGGTTTTCCATGCCTGCCGCGTGCTCCAGCAGCGTGGCGGCCGACTCGGCGACGGGGGCGGTGGTCGCGCCCTGGGGCGCCTCCAGCATATAGCGCCCCATGCCGAAGGCGCGCATCTGGCCGATACCGAGGTATTGACCCAGCACCAGCAGACGCCACCAGTCTTCGGGCAGACCGCGGCCTGGGCCGAGGGCGATTTCGCCGCTCATCCCGCCAATGGGATGGCTCTTTCCCGCGGCGTCCCGGTAGTCGCTGTCGACCCAGAACAGGTGGCCGGAGAGATGGGACAGGACCGGCGGTTCGCCCCGAGCCGGCATCGCGCCACCCCGCCGGCGCACGAGATCAGCCGTGGCGTCGTACAGGCGTCGCAGCAACAGACCCTCGGTGAGATCCTCGACTTGACGGCAGAAGCGGGCCTCGCCCTTGGCATGGGAGCGGGCATCTGTATCCTTGAGCATGCGTACCGGACTCAGCCAGCGCAGACGCACGTGCGGGGCGCCTAACCACAAGGCCACCTCACCCTCCAGGCGATCGTTGTCGTAAAGGGTAAGCGCTTGAACGGCATCAACGGACTCTCCCGAGAATAGGTCCTGGAGGGCTAGGAGGCGCACATTGTCCCGCAGGGGCACCTTGGCATCGCGCACCGGCGCCGCGTTCGGTAGCTCGCGCAGCCGACCGATCAGCCGGGCGAGCAGATGCTCGCCGCCTGCCAGGGCATAGACCGCAAAACGATACCTTGATCCGCGAACGTAGTGCAGCCGCCCGTTCTCCGGCGCATCCACGGCAAGATGCGTATCGAGCTTCTCGGCCGGGTCCAGAAGGTGACCGACGAAGGCGTACACCGCGGCCTGATGAAAAAAGCCGAAGCTGGCCTCGGCGGTGAATTCCAGGGTAACCGTGAGGGCGCGGAGGGGGAGCAGCGTGCTCAGTGACGAGGCACAGGTTCCGGTAAAACCACTCATTCTGAAAGGCGAATATCGTCCAAGCTCAGCTTCACCGTCGGTCGGGTCAGCGAAGCGTAACCCGACATCCGCACGGCGCGTCAGGTTACGGCGCGCTCGAATCTGCCGTATAAATCCAAGCGCTGTTTCGGGCGCGCCTAACCCGACCAAGTGCCTTCGCAAGCGTCTGACGTGCCGGCAGGAAATCAGCGCTAGTCACATGTGCTCATGCCGTCGAGCGAGGCCGCCATTCCGCGACCGGTAATTGATCACTCATTCTGATCCAGGGAAGCGAGCCCGGCGTGTTCGTTACTGGGCGTCAGATAGCGTTCATCGTCGAGTAGCGCCGAGACGATCCGCCTGATCTTCGCCGAATCAACGGTGTCGCAATGCAGACCCCAGAAGCCCCGGTCCGGTAACGCGCCACCACACCAGGCGTTTGGATATCTCTCGGCGAGCGCCAGAACGATCTGGCCGTCCCCGAAAAAGTTCACTTCACCGGGTGAGAGTACCAGGAGGTTTCGGTAACCGGGACCGCCCAAATCGGTGTGAAGGCGGTCGGTCAGGGTTGCCGTGTGCGCGTGTGGCAAACGCGCAATCGTCAAAAGCCCACTGGCATCGGTCTCCAGGTTGCGCGCGGCTTGCTCGGCCTCTGCCTCCTCCTCGGCTGTGACGCCCTGAGCGTGCCGGTCCGCGGCACGGATTTCGGCGATCTCTCGTGGGCTCGCTTTCAACGCTGTCAACGCCGGGATGTAACCCCGGTCGTTGGCCGCTACCAGATCGAAATGGCGCGTCCAGCGGGTGGGCGGAAGCCCCAGGAGCTGGAAGACTTGGTGCAGGGAGGTAGGTGCCTCCTTGCCCGCTCGCGGGCCATGGTGATCGGCGATCAGGAGCGCATTGTCGTGAAGCCCCAGATCGTTCTCCAGCTCGACCAAAACTGCAGTGAAACCTTGGCTGCGGGCGGTGCGGATCTCCCCCTCGTAGCTCGACGCCCGCGCGCCCCACCCCAAGCCCTTGTCGTGAAACCGACCCGGCGCCTCTTGCTCCAGAAGCTCGCGGATGGTGACCATCTCCAGATCCCGGCCGCCGAGAAAGAACACGAGCCGATCAGGGGATGGTCGAGTCAAGGTGT
>JAJDOL010000059.1 GCA_022340195.1 Chromatiaceae bacterium | reverse complement strand
TATCCTGCCAAAGTCGATCTGTGTTGTTTAGAGGCCTATTGCGAAAGTTTTTTCTTGCATCGACCGTAGGCCCTTGCCACGACTGCCCTTCGGCAGTCATGCTTCAAAGCTGAGTCCATCCAGGGTAAATGAGAATGAACGAGAAGATCGAGAAGACCGATCGCGAGTGGTGCGAGCAGCTGGCACCCGATCAGTATCAGGTCTGTCGGCGCAAGGGCACGGAGCGCGCTTTCACAGGTCGATACCATGACCACAAGGTCAAGGGAATCTATCGGTGCGTCTGTTGTGGCAGGGAGCTTTTCAGCTCCGAGACAAAGTATGATTCGGGCAGTGGTTGGCCGAGCTTCTGGCAGCCGGTTTCCGAAAACGCCGTAGGCACAGAGACGGACACAAGCCTGGGCATGCGCCGGGTGGAGGTCCATTGCGACCGCTGCGGGTCTCATCTGGGCCATGTGTTCGAAGACGGTCCGCAGCCCACCGGGCTGCGCTACTGCATCAATTCCCTATCGCTCGATTTCGAGGATGGCTCGAAGTGAGCTCCGCCCGGAGACTCGTATCGGCATGACTGGTACCGGGCGTCCCGAGTCTGCTATCGGGACGGTTAGTCGATGGTTCTTTTGGCTCACTGCCGACCGATATCCCGGCGGTAAATCGGCGCGGTTACGGAATCCACCTGGTATCCCCAGACCCCGACCTTGCGCGACAAGGCGATCTTTTCGATGGCCTGATACTCGAAGGGTGCGTTGGGTAAGGCGAGGGCCCAACCCTGCTCGATCAGGTAGGCGGCCAAATCCTCACCCGGCTCGAAACTGGTTTGGTTCACATAGCAAACGGCATTCAGGCTGCCGTCTCCATTTTCGCTCCGGGGGAAGCAATGGATGAAGCCCTTAACCTTGAAATCCAGCGCCAGGACGGCCCGGGAATCACAGCGCACCGGTCGGATCCATTCCCGGCATTGGCGGTTCGTCGGCGGGAGATAGATGCCGTCGAGTCGAACCACTCGCTTCTTGATCAGGAGGGAGCCGTCGCTGCGCACTATTGCATGGCCTACGAGCTCGCCTGCGGACAAGGCGCTGGGGGTGAAGAGCATCAGAGCGAGCGCGAAAAAAGGAATGGCCACGATGCCTTCTGCGTTTCCGAGAGCGAAAAGTTTCATGTAGCTGTGACAAAAACCGCTAGCGTGAAGGCGATCAAAAGGCGACCATATGACGCTTCCGACAGGTCGCGCATCGCGCGTCAATGTGTCTCCAACCGCCGCAGCTGGTCCAGAATATCCATGATCAGCCGCTCACCGTTTGCGTCCATTCCCTTGCACAGCCGGTCCCGGTTGCGCTCGCCATTGATCAGGGGGCGGATGATTCCGGCCAGGTGTCCCATGCTTCCGCCGACGTTGCTCATCTGTTCTGCCATATTGCCGATGAGCGCCAATGCCCGGGCGTTCCCCGACGAGGCGGCGTGGATCATATGGGCGAGACCCGGAGCCGCCAGGCGCGGGTCGGGTCGGACTTTGGGATCGGGCAAAGTGGAAGGGTCTTGAAGCCCATGTAGGACAGCCTCCGCGATCACCTGGTCTTCCTCGTCCAGTCCGTCGAATACCTCTGCTCCCCGCGCTCCCAGAACAATCTTGCGAACCGCCCGCACCAAGTGCGTCCAGCCGTTCTCGGAAGCCGTGTGGAGCAGGGTCTCCAAGTCGGTGCTCCGATCTCGGTTCCGGCAGGTTTCCACCACCTGACGAATGAAGTCCGCATGGACTTGCCGGATTTGTTCCCTCCGGTCGGGTGCCTCGGACATGTGAGTCTCCAATAGGTGCGTCCGCCTCTGGCCATATAGCCTATCGCTTCACGGCTTCGGTGTCGCCCCACGCCATTCTAGAGTCTTGAAGCCAAATGGCGTCGATCGCGCAGATCCGAATCGCGCGGATCGTATAGAATCCGGGTCTACGCTTTGGACAGGTTGCATGGCCATGATATACCTCCTCGACTACGGCGCCGGCAACGTGCGCAGTCTGCGTAACGCCATCCGAAAGCTCGGCTACGAGCTTGCCGACATCTCTCGGCCTGACGACATTTTGAAGGCGGAGCGCCTGATTTTCCCCGGCGTGGGAAGCTTCGGCGCGGCGATGCAACGGTTGCACGACCTCGGCTATATCGAGCCGCTGCAGGCGTACCTGCGCGCCGACCGGCCGTTTCTGGGGATCTGCATCGGACTTCAGTGTCTGTTCGAGGGCAGTGAGGAATCGCCCGATATCGCAGGGCTTGGACTCATCCCGGGTAGGATTCGCCGTTTTAGTGGCCCTGGCCTCTCTGTTCCCCACATGGGATGGAACGGGGTCCGCCCTGAGCGGGAATCTTCCTTGTTTGCCGGGTACAACGGCGAAAAGCTCTATTTCGTCCACTCTTACAGGGCCGTGCCCGAGCCCGCGAACGCGCCCTGGTCGCTGGCCCTCACGGATTACGACGGCGAGTTCTTGAGCGGCGTGCAGAAGGGCCAGGTCGCAGCGGTTCAGTTCCATCCCGAGAAGAGCGGTGATGCCGGACTGCGTCTGCTCGATCGGTTTCTTGCCGGCGAACCCCTCCAAAACGTCGGCGATCGGTATCGAAGCCCGGAGACAACCAGGTTGGCCAAGCGCATCATCGCCTGCCTGGACGTGCGCGCCAACGACGCCGGCGATTTGGTGGTCACCAAGGGCGACCAGTACGATGTGCGTGAAGAGGGGCAGGTTCGCAATCTCGGCAAGCCGGTAGACCTGGCCCGGCGTTATTATGAGGAGGGGGCAGACGAGGTCACCTTTCTCAACATCACCGCCTTTCGTGATTTTCCTCTGAAGGATCAACCTATGTTGGAGGTGCTGGAGCGCACCTCAGAGAAGGTTTTCGTGCCCCTGACCATCGGCGGTGGGATACGCGCCTTCCGGGACGCGGACGGCCGCCACTACTCGGCGCTCGACGTGGCTTCGGCGTACTTCCGCTCGGGCGCCGACAAGATCTCTATCGGTAGCGATGCGGTGTCGAGTGTGGAGCGGTATCAGCAGGAGGGGTGCGCGCGTGGCGACAGCTCGATCGAGCAGATCGCTTATGTCTATGGAAATCAGGCGGTCGTTATCTCCATCGATCCGCGCCGTGTCTATGTCGCCTCGCCGGCAAAAACTCGGCACCATACGGTGCATACCCGAGTTCCCGGTCCGAACGGAGAGCAGTTTTGCTGGTTCCAGTGCACGGTGAAAGGTGGACGAGAGGGGCGTGATGTCGATGCTGTGGAGCTGGCCCGCGTTTGCGAGGCGTTAGGGGCTGGAGAGATCCTTCTCAATTCCATCGACCGGGATGGCACAGGTGCTGGTTTCGACCTCGAGTTGATCGCAGCGGTCAGCGACGCCGTAACAATTCCGGTCATTGCCTCCAGCGGCGCAGGGCGTGTCGAGCACTTTGGCGAGGTTTTTGAGGCCACGGACGTCGAGGCGGCCTTGGCTGCCGGAATCTTTCACCGGCGAGAGGTCCCCATCGCGGTGGTTAAGAAGCACCTTCAGAGCCGCGGGATCGAGACCCGCGACTAGCCAGCTTCCCGTCGCTGCGAGCGCCGGACGGAGAAAAACAAGTCGTTCGATCGGGAGATCCCAGCGAGCGACTGCAGTCGCGCTGCGGGCGTGTTCGCGGCCCCGAAGAAAACCAGTCAGCCGACCAGGAAATGGCTAAGCGTTGAGCCAGGTCAAGTGTGGCGAACCTACCCGGCGGTATACTCCAACGCATCGATTCGCGGGCAATTCAAGTGCAGCTTTGCCGCACTTCAAGAAGATTCCTCTCGGCCTAAGAAACTGATAAGAATTCAGAAAAGGCCGGATGCAAATGGGCTTTTAACTTGAGAGTCCAGCTGCCGGGGTTTCCGTCAGGAACGAGAATGATCGCCACCGCCGCTTTTTTGTCCTCGCTCGGCTTTGTGTCGGCTTCGATTTCCCTGGTTCCGGACAATACCGCGCTCGCGACCGTCGCTGATCGGATCGAGAGGAGTCTGAACCTGTGACTTACGTGGGAATTGCTTCCGCTGCGGGATTCATGTTGGCGCTCGGCGTCCTATTGGCAGCCGTGCTGGCGTTCGCGAGTCGCAAGCTCTACGTCTACGAGGACCCCCGTATCGACGAAGTTGAGGATATGCTTCCCCACGCCAATTGCGGCGCTTGTGGGAAACCGGGCTGCCGGCCCTTCGCCGAAGCCCTGGTGAAGGGAGACACAGACCCGGGTCTTTGTACCCCGAACTCGAAAGAGATGACCGAGGTCATCGCCAATTTCCTGGGTGTCGAGTTGGGAGAGCAGGTCAAGCGTGTTGCGCGCTTGGCCTGTGCGGGGGGCGCGCATGTGGCTTATTTTCGGGCGGAGTATTCGGGGCTCAAGTCCTGCCGCGCCGCCGCCGTGGTCTCCGGGGGTGGCAAGGGATGCACCTGGGGCTGCCTGGGCCTGGGTGACTGCGCATCGGTGTGCGAGTTCGATGCCATACACATGAACAAGTATGGCCTGCCGGTCGTCAATGAGGACAACTGCGTCGCTTGCAACGATTGTGTTGAGGTCTGCCCCAAGGATCTGTTCGAGATCCACCCGATAACCCACAAGCTGTGGGTGGCGTGCAAGAGCCTGTCCGAGGGCGACGAGGCGGAGCACGACTGCGAGGTTGCCTGTACCGCCTGCGGGCGTTGCGTTGTCGACGCGCCGGAGGGGCTGATCGAGATCCAGAACAATCTGGCGGTGGTCGATTATTCCAAGAACGAGCTTGCGTCCAAGGTGGCCATCGAGCGCTGTCCCACCGGTTCCATCGTCTGGATGGAAGATCGAAAGACGCTCAAAGGTGCCGGCGCCAAGAAGATCCTCCGGATGGAGCCCCTGCCGAGAGGATAAGATCGGGGGCCGGATAGGTCGCAATCCTGACAATTTTGCCGAGAGGACCAGGGACCCTGAAGGTCCTCCGATTCGACGGCAGTCTATAGCTAACGGGTAACGAGAGAGTTTTGGCCATGATGAAGAAGCAGCAGGACAAACAATTCAAATATCCTGGTATCCGCATGTCGATCGACGGCAACGGCGCCGTGATCATGTGCGAGCGGGAGGCGAGCGACGCTGCCGGCGCCTATCCCATTACTCCATCCACGCAAATGGGCGAGTACTGGGCCGAAGAGACCGCCAAGGGGCACATCAACGTTTCCGGCCGGCCACTGATCTTCATCGAGCCCGAGGGCGAGCACGCCGCGGCCAGCGTAACCGCCGGCATGGCCATGTCGGGCTTGCGGTCGACCAACTTCTCCTCCGGCCAGGGCATCGTTTATATGCACGAGTCCCTGTACGGGGCCGTCGGCAAGCGGCTTCCATATATTCTGAATATCGGCTGCCGCGCCATCACCAAGACCAGCCTCAACGTGCATGCGGCGCACGACGACTACTTTGCCATCGACGATGTGGGCTTCTTCCAGGTCCTGGGCAATAGCCCCCAACAGGCGGCGGACCTGAACGTCATTTCCCGCAAGATCGCGGAGCTCTCCCTCAACCCCGGTGCGGTAGGTCAGGACGGCTTCCTCACCACCCACGTGATCGAGTCTGCGGATATCCCGGAGCGCGAGCTCATCGCCGAATACCTGGGACGGCCCGACGACATGATCGAGTGCCCGACCCCGGCACAGCGGATGCTGTTCGGCGAGAAGCGTCGCCGTGTCCCGTTGGTATGGGATGTCGACAACCCGGCCATCTCGGGCTGCGTGCAGAACCAGGACGGCTACATGCAGGCCGTCGCCGCCCAGCGCCCGTATTTCTTCGAGCACATTCCGGCAATCGCCGATCAGTGCATGGACGAGTACTACCAGCTCACGGGACGCCGCTACAACCGGGTCATGACCTACCGGGTCGAGGATGCCGACTACCTGATCGTCGGCATGGGCAGCATGACGCAGGAGGCCGAAGTGGTCGTCGACTACCTGCGCGAGACCCGCAGGCTCAAGGTGGGCGTGGTGAACGTCATCATGTGGCGTCCCTTCCCGGGTGCGCTGGTCGGTGAGATCCTGCGCGGGCGCAAGGGTGTCGCGGTGCTCGAACGCACCGATCAACCCTTGGCCGAGGACCTGCCGCTGATGCGCGAGACCCGGGCGGCCATTGCAAAATGCGTCGAGAATGGTCTCGTTGGCAGGAAGGAGGATGTCCCCCATCGCGGCTATCCGGTCTACGGCAAGCCGCAGAACGATGTTTCGCCCATGTACTCGGGCGCCTACGGCCTCGGCAGCCGCGACCTGCAGCCGGAAGCCCTGATCGGGGCCGTCGAGAACATGTTGCCCGACGGCAAGAAGAAGAAATTCTTCTACCTCTCCGTCGATTTCATTCGGGACAAGGCATTTACGCCCAAGGAGGAGATCCACCAGCAGAATATCCTGGACCTCTATCCGGGCGTGAAGGATTACGCGATTCGCGGCAGCGAGAACCCCAACCTCCTGCCGAAGGGGGCCATCACCGTCCGCATGCACTCGGTGGGTGGCTGGGGCGCAATCACCACCGGAAAGAACCTGGCCATGACCCTGTTCGACCTCCTCGGTTACGAGGTCAAGGCCAATCCCAAGTACGGATCGGAGAAGAAGGGCCAGCCGACGACCTATTATCTGTCGGCGGCGCCGGAAATCATCAAGATGAACTGCGAGTACCATTACGTCGACGCGGTTCTCTCCCCCGATCCCAACGTGTTCGGACACTCCAACCCGCTGTTCGGCCTCAAGAAGGACGGCGTGTTCATCATCCAGAGCGAGCTGGAGACCGCGGAGGCGGTCTGGAAGACCATCCCGCCGCAGTCGCAGAAATTCATCATCGACAACGAGATCCGGATCTACTATCTGGACGGATTCAAGATCGCCCGCGCCGAGGCGACGGACCTGGAGCTGCAAATCCGCATGCAGGGTGCTGCCTTCCAGGGGGCCTTTTTCGCCGCTTCGCCGGTGATGGAGGTTGCGGGCTTTACCGAAGAGAAGCTGTTCCAGGCCATACGCGATCAGCTTCAGGAGAAATTCGGCGGCAAGGGTGCTCGCGTGGTGGAGGACAACCTGCGGGTCATTCGCCGCGGCTTCGACGAGGTCGTCGAGATCACCGAAAAGAGCGTCCTCTCGGCCGCCGAAGGCGGCGTCGCGCGCAAGGAATCGAGCATGCCCATCATGCTCAAGCGCTTGCCGGCGGGCGATGATCCCAAGACGGATATCCATGCATTCTGGGAGCGGACCGGGAACTTCTATCAGACCGGTAGGGGCGAGCAGAACCTGGCCGATCCTTTCAATGCCTTGAGTCTGATCCCCGCCAGCACCGGCGTATACCGGGACATGACCATGATCCGGTTCGAGTATCCGGTCTGGCTGCCCGACAAATGCACGGCCTGTAGCGACTGTTTCGCTATCTGTCCCGACAGCGCCATTCCGGGGCTGGTGAGCTCCGTCGCCGACGTGTTCGAGACCACCATCAAGCGGGTAGAGGGCACAGGGCGCCAGGTAAAGCACCTGCGAAGGGCGGTTCGTACCACCGAGAAGAAGCTGCGCGAGGCGGCGGAGACCACCGAAGGCCCCAATATCGATGTGCGCCCGCTGCTGGCCCGTGCGATCGACGCCACCATCGCCGAGTCGGATCTGGACGCCGGCGAGAAGCCCCAGTTGGTGCAGGAATTCGATTGGCTCAAGGACGCCATGGGGGACTTCAAGTTCTCCCTGGTGCCACCGTACTATCAGAACAAGGAGAATAAAGCCAAAGGCAGCGGTGGACTCTTCTCCATCACCATCAATCCTTACACCTGTAAGGGCTGTATGGAGTGCGTCGTGGTTTGCGAAGACGATGCATTGGTAATCGAGAAGCAGACGCCGCAGGCGATCCAAACGCTGCGAAACGACTGGGCCTACTGGCTGGACTTGCCCACCACGCCTCCGGACTTTATTCGCATCGACGATCTGGACGAGAAAATCGGCGCGCTGGAGACCATGCTGCTGGACAAGAAGACCTACTGGTCCATGGATTCCGGCGACGGGGCTTGCAACGGTTGTGGCGAGAAGACCTCCCTGCATCTGCTCACGGCGACCGTGACCGCCCTACTGCAGCCGCGGGTGAAAAAGCAGCTGGAGAAGATCACGGACCTCATCGAGCGTCTGGAGACGCATATCAAGATGAAGCTCGCCGATACCATGGATATCGCCAACGTGGCGGCGGTACAAAGGGCCGTCGAGGAGCACAGGGACCTCAACTTGACACTGTCCAGCCTCTCGGGATCCCTTAGCCGGGGCAGCGCCCCCACGCCGATCGATTCCGAATGGCTCACTTGGGTCACCCGGCTGCTGGACAGCCTCAAGACCCTGAAGTGGCAATATACCGAAGGGACCAGCAAGCGCGGCCGTGCCGACCTGGGCTTCATCAATGCCACGGGCTGCACCTCCGTGTACGGGTCCACCTTCCCCTACAACCCCTACCCCTTCCCCTGGACCAGCCACCTGTTCCAGGATGCGCCCTCGGTGTCCATGGGTATCTTCGAGGGACACATGGCGAAGATGGCCGAGGGCTTCAAGGCCATCCGCATGGCGGAGATGGAGCTCGCAGGCAAGCACGACATCAAGCAAATGGAAGAGGACCTCGCCTACTTCAAGTGGGACAAGTTCACCGACGAGGAATTCCGGCTTTGTCCGCCGGTCGTGGCCGTGGGCGGCGACGGGGCCATGTACGACATCGGCTTCCAGAACCTCTCCCGGGCGCTGGCATCGGGCATGCCCATCAAGGTGTTCGTGGTCGATACTCAGGTCTACTCCAACACCGGCGGCCAAGCCTGCACCTCTGGCTTCATCGGTCAGGTTTCCGACATGGCCCCCTACGGCCCGGCATGGCGGGGCAAGGAGGAGATCCGCAAGGAGATGGCGCTGATCAGCATGGCCCACCGGACCACGTACACGGTCAACGGCGCCATCAGCAACTACACCCATCTCATCGAGAGCTACATCGACGGCCTCAATTCCCGGCGGCCGGCCCTGTGGAACATCTACGCCGTGTGTCAGCCGGAGCACGCGGTACCGGACGACGCCTCGGAGAAGCAAAGCAAGCTGGCCGTGGAGTCCCGGGCCTATCCGCTGATGGTGTTCGACCCGGATGCCGGCGGGACCTGGGAGGAGTGCCTGTCGTTGGAGGGCAATCCGGCCCTGGACGACGACTGGCCCAGCTATACGCTGAAATACGAGGACGAGGACGGCAACGAGGAAACGATGGAATTGCCCATGACCTTTGCCGACTTCGCGCTCACCGAAGGCCGTTTCCGCAAGCACTTCCGCATGGCCCCGCGGGATACGTGGAACGAGAACATGGTGCCCGTTGCCGAGTTCCTGGAGATGGACGCCGATGATCGGGAAGGCATGTATCCCTTCGTGTGGGGAGTGGATAAGCAGAATCATTTGATGCGCGTTATCTGCTCCGCCGAAATGGTCGCATCGACGGAGGAGCGACTCGGCAACTGGCGGACCCTCAAGGGTCTTGCCGGTGAGCTGGACAAGGTGGACCCGGAGGCGATTGCCAACCAGGTGCGCTCGGAAACGGCCGGAAAGCTGGCCGCGAGCCTCTACTCCATGTTGGGTGGCGGTGGCGCTGCGCCGGCTCTCGAATCAGCCCTGGGAGCGGCTCCGGCAGCGGCGGGCGGTGCAGCGCCGGCAGCGGCAGAGGCGGAAGGCTTCGAGCCCGCCTGGGTCGAGGCGCCCCTGTGCACCACCTGCGACGAGTGCATCGATATCAACCCGAAGATCTTCGCCTACAACGACGACAAGAAGGCCGTCGTGATCAATCCCAAGGGTGGCCCCTATAAAGATATCGTTCGCTCGGCGGAAAAGTGCCCGGCGGATTGCATCCATCCGGGAACGCCTTGCGATCCGAATGAGAAGGGGCTCGACAAGCTCATCAAACGGGCGGAGAAATACCAGTAGGCTGAAGAGATGAGGAATTGAACCGCCAAGGTGCCAAGAACGCCAAGATTTTCAAATAATGAAGGTCGATTTTTTTGGCAACCTCGCACTTCAGCGGTTTCAATAAGTAAGCCTGGGTTTCAGCGTCGATAGAAACATAATGAGCGAGATCGAAGCGCTATGGGTCTGATGCAGCTTATCGGTATGGGGAAGCCGACCTTTTCCCACGGCATTCATCCGCCGGAGTACAAGGCGATCACGGATGCGAGGGAGATCCGCCGATTGCCCTTTGCACCGGAGATGGTCCTTCCGCTGTCGCAGCACTTCGGTGCGCCTTCCGTACCCATCGTCCACGAGGGTCAGGAGGTGGTGCGCGGGGAGCCTATCGCCAAGGCGGACGGATTCATGTCGGTGCCCTTGCACGCCCCGGCCACCGGTGTCATCAAGAAGGTCGGTCTGATGCCTACTGCTCGAGGGCCCAAGGCGAATGCGATCGTGCTGAAGCTGCATTCGGGCGCGAGCCAGGGCGTGTTGTACGAGCATCCGCAGGATGTCGACAGCATGACCCCGGAGCAGATCGTCAAGGCGGTGCAGGACACGGGCATGGTGGGGCTGGGGGGCGCCAGCTTCCCTACCCACGTCAAGATGACGGTGCCGGAGGGACAGAAGGTCGACACCGTGATGGTGAACGGCTGCGAGTGCGAGCCCTACCTCACCACCGATCACAGGGTCATGCTCGAGTACTCCATGGATCTCTTTGCGGGGATCCGGATCGCCATGAGGGCAGTTGGCGCGAAGAAAGCAATAATCGGGATCGAGGACAACAAGACGGATGCCATCGAGGGGCTGAAGAAGTCCTGTCCCGCGGACGGCTCCGTGACCGTGGGGGTCATGAAGACCAAATACCCTCAGGGCGCCGAGAAGATGATGATCAAGGCACTGCTGGGCCGCGAGGTGCCGAGCGGTGGATTTCCAGCGGCTGTCGGGGTGAGTGTTTACAACGTGGCGACGCTTGCCCAGCTAGGGGCCTTGCTGCCCCACAGTCAGGGCTTGATCGAGCGGGTGGTGACCATTACCGGCCCGGGGATCGAGAAGCCTGGCAACTATCTGGTGGCTCTGGGAACGCCCCTGCGTTTCGTGCTGGAGCAGCTCGGCTTCGAGGGCGATTCCAGGAAGCTGATCCTGGGTGGACCCATGATGGGGGTCTCGGTTGCGTCCCTGGACGTTCCGGTAACCAAGGGTGTATCCGGCATCCTGGTGCTGACCGAAGAAGAGAAGGCGGCGCAAGCACCCAAGCAGGTCTGGCCCTGCATCAAGTGTGCGAAGTGCGTGCAGGCCTGTCCAATTCACCTCAATCCCTCGGAGCTGGGCATGCTGGCGGCAAAACGCCAATACGAGACCATGGAGCAGAAATTCCACTTGAACGACTGTTTCGAGTGCGGGTGCTGCACCTACGTGTGTCCGTCCGCCATCCCTCTGGTGCAATATTTCCGCATCGCCAAGGCCATCAACAGAGAAAGAAGAGCGAGAGAAGCGGCCTAGACCCATGGCAGAGAACGCACCACTTACCGAGGTACGCACCTCGCCCCATGTCCGCCACACCCCGAGCGTGGACCAGATCATGCGCAACGTGGTCTACGCCCTGCTTCCGGTGGCTGCGTATGCAGTCTATCAGTTCGGCATCAGTGCGCTGGCCCTGATCCTGGTAACGGTCTTGGCCTGTATCGGGACGGAGCAACTCTTCTGCCGGCTGTCCAACAAGCCTACGACGGTAGGTGACTTCAGCGCGGTAATCTCCGGAATGCTGCTCGCCCTTACGCTGCCGCCTGGCTTCCCCTTGTGGATGGCGGCGGTGGCCGGATTCGTCGGCATCGCCCTGGCCAAGGTCATGTTCGGTGGCATCGGCTTGAACGTGTTCAATCCCGCGCTGGTGGGCAGGGCCTTCGTCCAGGCGGCCTTCCCGGTGGCCATAACGACTTGGACGCCTGCCTTCGCCCCGGGGCGCTTCACCGAGTTTATCCCCTCGACCTGGACATTCCCGTTTGCGCTGCCGGTGTCGGTCTCCGGCTGGGTGAAGGAGGCCTCGCTGGCGATCCAGCAGGCCTCGCCCGGCGTGGATGCCTTCACTGGTGCGACGCCTCTGGCGCTTTCGAAGCTCGGGAATGGCGAGGTCGCCCATTTCGTAACGGATTCGATGGATCTCTTCATGGGGACGACCGCCGGCTCCGCGGGGGAGACCTCCGCCTTGCTGATCCTGCTCTGTGGTGGCTATCTCGCGGTGCGACGCATGATGGATTGGCGCATCCCCGCGGCCGTCATCCTGGGGACCTACGTCACTGCCGAGATCCTCCATCTGGTCGATCCCACTGTTTATCCCCACCCGATATTCATGGTACTGGCCGGAGGGCTCATGCTGGGCGCCGTCTTCATGGCCTCGGATATGGTCGCATCGCCGGTGACGCCGGCTGGCGTGTGGGTCTATGGTCTCCTCATCGGTTTCTTGACCGTAATCATCCGTCTGTTCGGCAGCCTATCGGAGGGTGTCATGTATGCGATCCTGTTCGGCAATGCCGCATCTCCCCTCATTAGTGCTGTGACCCAGCCCAGGGTCTACGGAACCAGTCGGAAGAAGAAGGCATAAGTTATGACATCGGAGGCAAATCCGTCGGTGGCACAGGCCCCCGTCCCACCCATGCCCTCTCCCTTGGCGCTGATCCGTGCCCTCGGGCTCATCGCCATGATCGCCGGCCTGTTGGTGGTGCTCGCGTACCAGGTTACCGACCCTATCATCAAGGAGAAGGAGCTTCTGGCTCTGGAAGAAGCGGTCTTTCGGGTGATACCGGGGGTCGACGAGAAGACGGCCACCCGTGTCAGCTACGCATTGAGCGCCGATGGTTTGAAGCGCCTGGATGACGAATCCGCCGCGGACGCCAATCTCTTTGCGGTCTACGACTCCGCCGGCAAGCTCATCGGCCTGGCGATGCAGGGTGCCGCTCAGGGTTATGCAGACGTGGTGCGCACCCTGTTCGCATACGATCCCAACTGCCAGTGCATCAACGGTCTCACCGTCTTGAAGAGCACGGACACACCCGGCTTCGGCGACAAAAAGACCGTCGAGGGCAACAAGAAGTTCATGGCCAATTTCAAGGACCTCTCGGTCGAGGTAACGGTGGACAAGAGCGGGATCGCCCATCATGTCGAGACGGTCAAACATGGAACCAAGACCGAGTCCTGGCAGGTGGACGCCATGTCCGGTGCGACCTTCTCCTCGCGTGGCATAGGAAACGGGCTGCGCGCGGCCACCGATAAGCTGATACCCCTCATCCAGCAGCACTTGTCCGAGCTGGAGTCGCTACCGGAGACCGAGGTCGCTCCCCAGGCAGGGGGCGTCTCCAAGAAAGAGGTAAGCAAATAATGGCTACCCTGCCCAGCCAAACCAAGCCCATCACCATGGATACCTTCCTGCGCGGGGTGTGGGAAGAGAATCCGGTGTTCGTCATGCTGCTGGGCTTGTGTCCTGCGTTGGCCGTTACCAACAGCGCCGTCAATGCCATCGGTATGGGGGGGGCGACCATTTTCGTCCTCGTCGGCTCCAGTGCACTGGTGTCCTTGTTGCGCAACGTCATCCCCAAGCAGGTCCGGATCGCATCCTACATCGTGATCATCGCCACCTTCGTTACCATCGTGGATTATGCGATCCACGCCCTCAGTCTGGATCTTTACAACGCCCTGGGCGCCTTCATTCAGCTCATCGTGGTCAACTGCGTCATTCTCGGTCGCGCGGAGAGCTTTGCATCCAAGCACCGGATTACCAAGTCGGTGGTCAACGCCCTGGGACAGGGTATCGGCTTCACCTTCGCGTTATTGTGTGTGGGCTCGGTGCGGGAGATCCTGGGCAGCGGCACCCTGCTCGGGTTTCCGCTATTCGGAGAGAACTTTCAGCCGTGGGTAGTGATGATCTTGCCTCCCGGAGGGTTCTTGATTACGGGGGCTTGGTTGTTGGTGTTTGCCTGGTTGAATGAGCGGAAGCAGCGTAAAGTCGAACAGCGAGAGGAGGCTCTTCATGCAGCCGGATAGTCTATGGCTTATTTTTCTAAGCGCCTTCCTTATCAACAACTTCGTATTGGCCTACTTTCTTGGCCTCTGTCCCTTTCTCGGCGTCTCGGGAAAGCTGGATACCGCATGGAACATGGGTTTGGCGACCACCTTCGTCATGTTCGTCAGCTCCCTGTGCGCTTATGGAATAAACCTGCTGCTGGTGGAATACCACCTCGAATTCCTGCGCCTCATCAGCTATATCGCCGTTATCGCTTCGGCTGTCCAACTGGTCGAGCTGACGGTCAAGAAGCTGAGTCCAGCCCTGTTCCGTGCGTTAGGTATCTATCTGCCATTGATCACGACCAACTGTGCCATCCTCGGGTTGGCATTGTTCCAGACCATCAGAGACTACAGTTTCTTCCAAAGCCTGGTATTCAGCATTGGCGCCGGTGCGGGCTTTACCCTTGCCCTGATGTTGATGGCGGGTCTGCGGACACGAATGGATCTGGCCGACGTACCTACCGTCAGCCGGGGGGCGGCCATGAGCTTCATGCTGGCCGGACTCTTGTCCCTGACCTTCATGGGTTTCGCCGGACTCGGGGCACATTGACCCATGACCACCTACCTTGTGGCTATGGGCATCATCCTGGTTATTCTGTTGGCCTGGGTCGCAGTCCAACAGGCAGCGCGGCTGTTCTTTCACAGGCATCCGGAATTCGGGAGCTATCGTGAGAAAGTGGGATGCTGCGGTAACCATGGGAGCCATGACTGTGGTGGCGACAGTTGCAGCAATTCATCCGCCGACGATACATGAATGAACTAACGCGAGAATCGATGAGAGAGTTGACGGCCCGTGGCTATCGATTTCGATCGACCGCCTGACCGATTGACCGAATCACCGGAGAGACAGACGATGCCCGAACAGTTTTTTATCCAGCCGAAGACCTACGATACGAGCAATCCTTATAAGGCGACGATCAAGTCGAACGAGCGAATAACGCCGCCTGGAGCCCGGGACGAAGTACGGGAAATAGTACTCGATGTCCCGGCCTCCTTCGTCTATGTCGAGGGCCAAAGTATCGGAGTGCTGGCGCCGCCGCCGTACGAGTTCGGAAACGATCAGCACATGCGGCTGTACTCCATCGCCAGCACGCGCAAGGGCGAAGGAGGGCGTGGTGAGGAGATCGCCATTTGCGTGCAGCGCTGTTTCTACATCGATTCGGTCAGTGGAGAACGCTATCCCGGCAAGTGCTCGAACTACGTCTGCGACCTGAAGGCCGGGGATGAAATAGAAATCACCGGTCCCTATGGCCGCCATTTCATCGTGCCACGGGACAATAGGGCCAACATCCTTATGGTGGCCACAGGTACGGGCATCGCGCCGTTTCGCGCCTTTATCAAGCACATCTTCGAGGAAAAGGAGGCGTGGCAAGGCAAGGTGCGGCTCTTCTTTGGCGCAAAGACCGATCTCGATCTCCTGTATATGAACGATATCAAGGACGACATCAGCCACCACTACCTCAAGGATACCTTCAAGGCGATCGAGGCATTGAGTCCGCGACCGGCGTTCGACGATCCGGAGGGATTGGCGCAGAAGCTCGAAGAGAACGCGACGGATGTCTGGGATCTGATTCAGCATCCAAAGACCCATGTGTACGTAGCGGGTATGAAAAAGGCGTCGGAAAGCCTCGATACGGCGCTGTCCCATATCGCCGGATCGGAGGGTGCCTGGCTGCGGAAGAAGAGAGAGCTGTTTCTGGAGGGGCGCTGGGCGGAGCACCTGTACGACTGAGGACGAGGTGCGCGGAACTGGGGAGCAGAGGTTGTCTGGCCCGACCGGTTTCCGACAACAGGCGTGGATGGGTGCCGGGTGCCGTTGATGTAGCCAACAATCGAGCTGAAAGGTTAGAGCGATGACAGAAACAATGACAAACGCTGAGCTGTTGACCGCCGGTGTCAATCTGATGTTGTTGGGGATGGGCTTTGTCTTTGGGTTGCTGGGCTTGTTGGTGGTAACGGTTGGCGTAATGTCTCGCCTGGCTCGCAAGCTCGAGGGCGAGCCGAGACCTGTCGAGTTGCCAGCGGAACCTGCCAAACCGCGGGATGGGGAGCTGCTATCGGCGATTAGTGCCGCTGTGCATCGCTATAGGCGGTCCCGCGGAAATAAAAAATAGGATTTACTAAGGGGTAAGAAAACAATGAGCAACCCACTCGGCATTACCGATGTAGTCCTGCGCGATGCACACCAATCCTTGCTGGCGACTCGCATGCGCATTGAAGACATGCTGCCCATCGCACCCAAGCTGGACCAAGTAGGCTTCTGGTCGCTGGAAACTTGGGGCGGCGCAACCTTCGATGCCTGCAATCGGTATCTGGGAGAGGATCCCTGGGAGCGCCTGCGTAAGCTCAAAAGGGCGATACCCAACACACCCCAACAGATGCTCTTTCGGGCCCAGAACATCCTTGGCTATCGCCACTATGCCGACGACGTCGTAGAGAAATTCGTCGAGCGCTGTGCGGCCAATGGGATGGACGTGTTCCGCGTCTTCGATGCCATGAACGATCTGCGCAATTTCGAGACGGCGGTCAAGGCGGTCATCAAGGTCGGGAAGCACGCTCAGGGAGCCATGTCCTACACCGTAAGCCCGGTGCATACCTTGGAGATGTGGGTGGATCTCGGCAAGCACCTGGAAGACATGGGCTGCCATTCCATCTGTATCAAAGACATGGCGGGGCTGATCAAGCCCTACGTTGCCGAAGAGCTGGTATCCAGGCTCAAGGAATCCTGTGCCGTGCCCATCGCCATGCAGTGTCATGCGACCACGGGGATGAGCACCGCCGCCATCGTCAAGGCAGCGGAGGCGGGTATCGACATCGTCGACACCTCGATCTCGTCCATGAGTATGACGTACGGTCATTCGCCGACGGAATCCATCGTCGCGATCATGGAGGACACGGACCGCAATACCGGTCTCAACATTCTGCTGCTGGAAGAGATCGCCGCGTATTTTCGCGAGGTTCGGAAGAAATACGCCAAGTTCGAGGGCGGCCTCAAGGGCATCGATTCCCGCATCCTCGTGGCCCAGGTGCCGGGCGGCATGCTCACCAATATGGAGGGGCAGCTCAAGGAGCAGGGCGCCATCGACAAACTGGATGCGGTGCTCGAAGAGATTCCCCGCGTGCGCAAGGATCTCGGCTACATTCCGCTGGTCACCCCGACCTCCCAGATCGTCGGCACCCAGGCCGTGATGAACGTGATCATGGGAGAGCGGTACAAGACCATCACCAAGGAGACCGCTGGAGTATTGAGGGGCGAATACGGTGAGACTATCGCCCCCGTCGACACCGAGCTTCAGCAGCGGGTGCTCGAAGACGGGCAAGCGCCGATTACCTGCCGGCCGGCCGATCTCATCGATCCGGAGATCGATAAGCTCACAGCGGAATTCGACGAGCTCGCCAAGGAGCAAAAGATCGACGTGGCGGACGCCGTGATTGACGACGTGCTCACTTACGCCTTGTTCCCGCAGATCGGGTTGAAGTTCCTGAAAAACCGCCACAATCACGCCGCCTTCGAGCCGCCACCGAGCGCCGAGCCGGAGGCCGCGCCAGCAGCGCCGGTTGCGCCTGCCGCTACAGTCGCGCCGACCGGACCCGAAAACTATCAAGTGATCGTCAACGGCAATTCGTACAACGTCGTTGTCAATCCGGGCGGGGCCATCGGTGAGGTGCAGCACATGACCATGCCGGCAGCAGAGCCAGCTGCTGCGATTGTGGCGCCCGGCTCCGGCGATCCGGTTCCTTCGCCGCTTGCCGGCAACATCTTCAAGATTGCGGTCAAGGAGGGACAGGAAGTGGCCTCCGGTGACGTGATCATCGTCATGGAGGCCATGAAGATGGAGACGGAGGTGCGGGCGCCGCGCGGCGGGACCGTGACCCAGGTAAGCGTCAAGGAAGGGGAGGCCGTGCAAGTCGGCCACACGCTCCTGCTTCTGTCGTAGTCGAAGGAGCAATATCATGGAACACGGCCTGTACGAGCTCTGGTTATCAACCGGGCTCGCCAATTTCGAGTGGGGCCAGCTGGTGATGATGGGGGTGGGCTTTCTGCTGCTCTATCTCGGCATCGCCCGTGGCTTCGAGCCCCTCTTGCTCGTCACCATTGGCTTCGGCGCGGTGCTCACCAACATCCCGGTGGCCGCCATGTCCGGGCCGGAGGGCCTCCTCGGATTGGTCTATGAGGTCGGCATACACACGGGCGTGTTTCCACTCGTGATCTTCATGGGGGTCGGGGCGCTTACGGATTTCGGTGCCCTGATCGCGAACCCCAAGACGCTGATTCTTGGGGCCGCGGCACAGTTCGGCATTTTTGCGACCCTGCTCGGGGCCTTGGCTCTGAATTTCCTACCGGGCTTCGAATTCACACTCAAGGATGCCTCCTCCATCGGTATCATCGGGGGCGCCGATGGCCCGACGGCCATCTTTCTCGCATCTCGGCTGTCGCCGGATCTGCTCGGTGCCATCGCGGTCGCCGCCTATTCCTACATGGCTTTGGTGCCGGTAATTCAGCCGCCGATCATGAAGCTGCTCACCACGCCGGAGGAGCGCAAGATCCACATGAAGCAACTGCGCATAGTGTCCAAGACGGAGAGGATCCTGTTTCCCATAGCCGTGCTGCTCATGACGGTCATTTTCCTGCCCGCTGCGGTGCCTCTGATCGGAATGTTCACCTTCGGCAACCTCATGCGCGAGTGCGGCGTCGTAGATCGGCTGAGCCATGCCGCCCAGAACGAGATAATCAACATCGTGACCATCTTCCTCGGGCTGGCCGTCGGCTCCAAGCTTGCCGCGGACAAATTCCTGAATGTCGAGACCCTTGGTATCCTGGTTCTCGGTGCAATCGCCTTCAGCATTGGTACGGCGGCTGGGCTGTTGATGGCAAAACTGATGAATCGCCTGTCCAAAGATCCGGTTAACCCACTGATCGGAGCGGCCGGCGTGTCGGCTGTGCCTATGGCGGCGCGGGTGGTGAACAAGGTGGGACTGGAGGCGGATCACCACAACTTCCTGCTCATGCACGCCATGGGTCCGAACGTGGCGGGGGTCATCGGCTCCGCAGTCGCCGCGGGCATCCTTCTGGCCATAGTAGGCGGCGGCTGATACGCTTTGTTTTCGCGTAATAAGGGCGCCAACGATCCGGTATTAGAGGAAGGAAAATGATTCCCAGCTTGACAGACCAGATGCAGGATTTCGCCGCAAGCCTACAAAAGGCCATGGCTGAGCACATGCAAAGTACCATGAAGTTGCAGGTCGACATGCTCAAGGCGGTCCACAATCCGGTTGGGGAGAGGGTGCAAAACATCAGCTCGAGCATGCAGAACATCTTTCTCGAGCAGATAAAGATGATCTCCACGGGGATGAAAAATCCCATGTCGAGTCAGGTCGACAATTTTTCGTCCAGCGTGCAGCGGATAATGAGCGAGCAAATGCAGATATTTGCGGCTAGCACAGCAAACCCCACGCCCGAGCAGCTGGAGGAATTTTTTTCGAATATGCGGAGCACAATCGCGGATCAAATGCAGCTTGCCGCAGACCTGCAATCCGTCTTGGCAAAGCAGATGCAGCAGTTTGTCGACAACCTGCAGACTACAACGACGCGCCTGGCCGGCAGCAGCAAGGAAGGCAAAATCGAGGAGCCCTGATCTTCGCCCCGGACCTCGGAGCGGGGCTTTGCGCAAAACGCGTGGAACGTGAGGTTCCTCGTTCAAGCGGCCCGGTATGTCTTCCTCGCGGGTTTCGGAAAGGTCGCGCAGGCGCGCGACCAAGATTTGCGGGGTCAGGTCGGTTTCCCCGGTGGCCGGTCAGGATTCAAGGAAGGCTTGATCATAGACGAGCGGCGTACAGCCAGGGCCTAATCTCTAGGATATTGTACGAGGAACCTGGGTGTTGGCGCTGACAAGGACGGGTCAACTGCCGTTTCCAGGATCATCCTCCTTGCTGCTCGTGTTCCGTGAAATTACGCGTTTCACCAATTCGAGAAACTCCCGGTAATCGGTCACCACGCAGTCAGGTCGGTAAGGTTGGGCCTCAGTGCCCGGAAACACGCTTTCAATCCATTTCTTATCGCCGCGTGCGCCGTTAAAGAAGATACTGGTTATCCCGGCTGTCTTTGCGGTTATCGTATCCGATTGGCTGTCGCCCAGATACCAAACATCGGTTCCTGGTGCTGCCTCAAAATCTCGCAACGCCCGGAATACAGGGATAGGCGAAGGTTTTAAATAGTTCGTATCACTACCGGTTACCGTACTGTCGAAAAACGGAATCCAGGTTCCCCGCTCGATGGCTTCGAGCTCCTTGTCGAGGAACTCGCGCGAACGGTTCGTCAGAATCCCCAGCTTGACGCCGAGTGCGCGCAGCTCGGCAAGCATGCAGCGGACGCCGTGTGCGAAGGGTTTGACGTCCCCGACGTGGTGACGGTAACAGTTGTTGTAAGCCAGGTTCGCTTTGTCCTTGGCTTCTTCGTCCCCGCTGAACAAGACCTCCAGAAGGTCGGTTCTGGACGCCCGTCTGTCGGCTACGACCTTGGGGTGCAACCGCTGGTGTGAACGTACGAATTCGACCAGCTTGCGGTCGTCGTCTGTCCTAGATTCTGCCGAGTCCGCCAAACGGCGGTCGAGCCCAAGCTGGCGCAAACGGCCCAACATGTCGTCCATCGCTCGATACATTGCATCGTTGGTATCTGCAAGCGTACCGTGCCAATCGAAGATGATGATTCTTGGTGCGCGAAGGTTGGTCATGAGCCCGAGTCGCTATGAATCATAGGGATGCGTGTGGATAGGCAGCTTATTGACCAAGCTGCCCGCGCGATCTGGAATCTTCTATTCCGCCGATCGCCTAATGGGATCTGTTCTTGTGCCGTGCATTGCGTGCCGCAAGCTCATCGATCAGCCCGGCGACTCCCTTTTCTCGTGCCATGCGCGCGAAGGTCGATCTGTAGTTGGCAAGGAGGCTGACACCTGCAACCTTGACGTCGTACGCGAGCCAGCGCTTGCCTTTGAGGTGCATACGGTAGTCTATGCCGATGGGCTCTCCGGTGGGGGAGAGCACCCGAGTGCGCACAACGACATCCTCGTCTCCGGGCCCTGGTTCGAACGGCAGATAGCGGATTTCCCACTCGCTGAGCTCGTTGACTGCCGTCGCATAGGTGTTGATGAGCAGGCTCTTGAACTCGGTCCCGAACGCCTCGCGTTGGGCAACGCTGGCCTTCTTCCAAAAGGGGCCGAGAACGATAGCGCAGGTGCGGCGAAAGTCCAGGTGGGGAAGAAACAGCTCTTCCACCACACGGTGGACGTATGCGGGATCGCTCTGCAGCAGCGTGTGGTTCTCCCGCAGGACACGCCGCAGCCCTTCCGAAACCCTCTGTACCACCTGTTGCGGTTCGTTGAGCGGCTCACCGAGCGCCGGTGGAAGATCTCCCACAAGCAAAGCGGCGAGCACAAAGGCTACCCACGGGTGGATCCTGTATGCGCGTTTCACGGGCGAATTGAGCTCGTTTGCTTTCGATACTCGCACCTGGAGCTCTCGATCGCGCTGTTCAAGCATCGATTGTAGATGCTTCGGAGTCCAGGTGCGCGTGGAGCCAATCACGTACCTGATGGGTCGAGCGTGAGCCACTAAAGCGCGCTCGCTCCTGTCCGCCCTGGAACAGGATGACCGTGGGGAAGCCGCGTAGCCGGTAGTGGCCGGCGAGCTTCATGTTGTCTCCCTCGTCCACTTCCACTTTGGCCAGGTGGATGGAACCATCGTACTCTTCTACGACTCGGTTCAGGTGTGGTGCGAGCATATGGCAGGGGCCACACCAGTCGGCCCAAAAGTCCACCAGGATCGGTTGCTGTCGCGAGGCCTCGACGACATCGGATTGGAAATGCGAGCGATCCACGTCGAAAACGCGTAGATTTTTAGAAAGGGCGTTGAACATGAAGAATATCAGTGCCTGCTGAAATACCTGTGATTCTATCAATGCTTGCTCGAACTGGAAAACGTCTGATTCGAACGAGCGGTCGGCTTTATGTGGAGGCGACAGGCGCCCTGGGTTATTTTATCGGCTGGGTCGCGCGAGCGGCTTCATCGTTCAGCCGTCGAGCCAGGTGTATCCATGACCGTCAAGAGCCGCTACCGTACCGGTTTCCCACTGACCCGCATGCGCCGCATGCGTCGGGACGAATTCTCCCGCCGGCTGATGCGCGAAACGCGCCTGATGCCGGAGGACCTGATCTACCCGGTGTTCGTTCTGGAGGGCTCCGGTCAGCGCGAGTCGGTACCCTCCATGCCGGGCGTGGAGCGTATGAGCATCGATTTGCTGGTTGAAGAGGCGCGGGAGGTCCAGTCACTGGGTATTCCGGCCATGGCGCTGTTTCCAGTCACACCGCTCTCCGCCAAGTCGGAGGACGCCCGCGAGGCTTACAATCCCGACGGCCTGGCCCAGCGAGCGGCGCGAGCCCTGAAGGATGTCCTTCCGGAGATGGGGGTGATCACGGATGTCGCCCTGGACCCCTTCACCACCCACGGCCAGGACGGTCTCATCGACGAGACCGGCTATGTCATGAACGACGAGACGGTAGAGGTGCTTACCCGCCAGGCACTGTCTCATGCCGAGGCGGGCGCGGACGTGGTCGCGCCCTCGGACATGATGGATGGGCGCATTGGCGCCATCCGCGCCGCGTTGGAGGAGGCCGGGCGAATCCACACACGCATTTTGGCCTATTCGGCCAAGTACGCCTCCAGCTTCTACGGACCTTTCCGCGACGCCGTGGGCTCCGCCGCCAACCTGGGCGGTGGCGACAAATACAGCTACCAGATGGACCCGGCGAACTCGGACGAGGCCATGCACGAGGTCGCTATGGACCTTCAGGAAGGGGCAGACATGGTGATGATCAAGCCCGGGATGCCCTACCTGGACGTCGTGCGGCGGGTCAAGGACCGCTTCGGTGTCCCGACCTTCGTCTACCAGGTCAGTGGCGAGTACGCTATGCTCAAGGCCGCGAGCCGGAACGGGTGGCTGGAGGAGCAGGCGGTCGTCCTCGAGGCCCTGGGTTGCATCAAGCGCGCCGGGGCTGACGCCATCCTGAGCTACTACGCGAAGGATGCCGCCCGTTGGCTGCGAGACTGATTGCATCGGGCGCAGGATCATGACCGACCGATATGCCGTTATCGGCAATCCCATTGCGCACAGCAAATCACCGCTCATTCATGGCGAGTTCGCTCGCGAGACCGGACAGGACATGGTTTACCGGCGCATTCTGGGCGACGAGGGCGGTTTTGCCGCAGACGTGCGCCGCTTTTTCGCCGATGGGGGACAGGGCATGAACGTCACGGTTCCCTTCAAGGAGCAGGCCTGGGAACTGGCCGACGAGCTAAGTCCCGGAGCCGAACGTGCGGGTGCCGTCAACACCGTGATTTTGCTTCCGGGCGGTCGTCTAAGGGGTGACAACACCGACGGAGTTGGGCTGGTTCGCGATTTGGCCGAGAACAACGGCTTCGATTTCGGCGGAAAAAGGCTGCTCCTGCTCGGTGCCGGTGGTGCCTCCCGCGGCGTGCTGCGACCCCTTCTGGAGACGGGGTTGGCCACTCTGGTAATCGGCAACCGCACCGCCTCCAGGGCGCTGGATTTGGCGGCGGCGACCGCGGCGCATCGGGTCAGTGGTTGCGGGCTGGACGATCTGGCGGGACGGCGGTTCGATCTCATCATCAACGCGACGTCCGCGGGCCTCGACGGAGGGGTGCCCGCGATCCCTGATGATTGCCTGGCACCCGGAGGCTGGATCTACGACATGCTCTACGGCGATGCGCCGACGCCCTTCATGCGCTGGGGACACGAGTATGGGGCCGGCCGTGCATTGGACGGTCTCGGCATGTTGGTAGAGCAAGCCGCGGAGTCCTTTTTCTTGTGGCGGGGGGTCCGACCCTCGACGGCACCCGTCATCGCTCTGCTGCAAGGCAAGCGGGTAAGCTCGTAATCTCGGGGGTGCGAGTGGCATACGACTGACAGGGTTTTTAGGATTCAGGAGCACCTTGGAAGCTCTCCTTGTCCCAGGTCCGGCGGTCGCTGCGCCTTGCAAGCCTGTTGCTCGTTTTCGTCGAATCCGCTCTATTCGCAGTTAGGCGTTGTTTCCTGGAACAAAGGCAAACGAGATGAAAATCGCGGTATTGGGACTTGGTCTTATGGGGGCCGCTGTTGCCCTGCGGCTCAGGGAACAGGGATTCGAGGTTGTCGGCTGGAACCGAAGCTCGCGGAAGGCGCGAGATCTCGAGGGACAGGGACTTGCCACCGTCGGCTCGGCGCGCGAGGCGATCGAGCGTGCGCAGCTCGTGATTCTAATGCTCAGCGATGCGCAGGCCATCACCGAGACATTGTTCACGGTCGGGACCGCGGGTGCCATCAAGGATCGTACTGTTCTTCAGATGGGCACCATCGCACCTGCTCAGAGCCGGGACCTGGCAACGCGTGTCGAAGCCGACGGCGGCGAGTATCTGGAGGTCCCCGTGTTGGGCAGCCTGTCTGAGGTACGGGGCGGTCGGCTTATCCTGATGGGGGGTGGTGAGCAGGCATTGTTCGAGCGCTGTCTGCCGGTTCTGAGTGCCCTCGGTCAGGATCCTCGGCTCATTGGCCAGGTCGGCCAGGGCGCGGCCTTGAAGCTGGCTATGAATCAGCTCATCGCGGGGCTTACCTGTAGCTTTTCCCTCAGCCTGGGGCTGGTCCGCGCCGAGGGTATCGAGGTCGGGCAGTTCATGGACCTCTTGCGTGGCAGTGCACTTTATGCCCCCACATTCGACAAGAAGCTCGACAAGTATCTGTCCCACGAGTACGGCAAAGCCAATTTTCCCCTGAAGCACCTGCTCAAGGATGTGCGTCTTTTCCGCAGCGTGGTGGAGGGGACGGGTATGGATACGGCGCCGATAACGACGATCGAAGCCGCTTGTATCCGCGCGCTCGATCAAGGCTATGCGGAGCAAGATTATTCCGCCGTCTTCGAGGCCTTGGTGCCCAAATAAGGGATGCGAGGTACAGCCGCCATGGAGCTCGCTTTCTCTAGTAAACCCGGTCGGCGTGAACGTCACCTGCACCGCCGCCACCGCAATCCCCTGTTCGCATGGCCACCGGTCGAGGTGGAGTCGCAGACCCTCCTTGCCGCCCAGAGGGCCGATCAGGAGGAGATGGAGTCCTTTAGCCGCGCCTTCCGCATACAGGTACAAACGGCAGTGGGTCTGCAGCCGAATGCGGGTAGCGATGTGGTGCTTGCTCTCAAGGAGGAGCTGGAGAAGCTCTACGAGCAGGCCTGTGGATTAGCGGAAGACCATGACCGTGAGAAGGAAGCACTCGCCAAGCTCATAGATCTGATAATGAAGGCGGTTCGGTCAGCTGCCGATGAGGATCCGGTGGCTCGCCGCGAGCTGCGCCAGGAGGAGCAGGCGCGAGCCGTCCACTTGCGGCTGCTTGATCAGCCACTGGTCGCCGACATCCTGCATCCGGAATCGCCTATCGGTCCGGACGAGCTGGTGCCAGCCCTGCTAAGCGCCGGCGAGAGGGAGCTGGAAGCGACGTTGGACATATTCGACGCGGATCAGCTGGCCCTGCTCGTCACCCAAGGCAGAGAGCTGCTCGACGGCTTGGAGGGCAAGCAGGTGGACACGGTGATCCTCCGTCAGCGGCTCGCACTGCTCGAGCGGGCGGCGCCGGCCCGAACGGTTTTCCCACAAACCTAGCTGGTCTTTCGATTGAGCGAGCAACGCGGGTACCGCGGTCCACGGCCAGGTTGTAGATCTGCACGAGCTCGTGCTCCTGAATGTCGACGAAGGTGCCCACCGCCTGAACGGCATGATCGAGGTCGTCGTGAGCGAGACCGGTGCGCTCCGTAGGGGCCAGGTCCGCGGTGCCATGGAGAAGACTGGGTGTCGATTCGCTGCGGCACTGCGGGTAGCGCCAGCGGAGCAAGAAGTTGTTCACCGTCCAGGCGGCAAGCAGCATGGCGAAGACATTGGCAACCACGACCCCGATCAGCTGCAGGGCTTCCAACGGCGGCCGTGCTCCCTCGATGGCGATCAGCATGGTAAGCGCGCCGCCCGGTGGATGCAGGCACCTGAAGCGGATCATCAGCCAGAGGGTCGCCGCTACCGCAAGGCCACGGCATTTCGGGGTATGCACCGGCAGGGCCGCGGCGAGCAACGCCGAGACAGAGGCCGCCAGGCAGCCGCCGAGCACCGACCAGGGCTGCGCCAACGGGCTGTGTGGCAACGCGAACAGGATAATGGCCGAGGCGCCCATGGGCGGCAGGAACCGCACGCCGCCGTCCGGCGCGAGATACACAATGATGCCGGCCAGCAACAAGCCCAGCAGAGCCCCAACGAACGACTGCCACCGCGCACCCGGTGTCAGAGGCGGCGTATCGGCGACCAGATAGTCCAGCGCGAGCTTTTTCAGAGGTTCGAACATGGATCGCTGTGTCGTCTTCGCCTCGTTGTGTCCAACCATATTTTTCGTCAACCTGCTGATGCCAGATAGTGCTCATGAATAGCTCCTCGCCGACGGACGGCTCGGTGCACGGTTCCGGATAATGGTGCGGACGAGCTCTCCGGTGGCGAGCCCCTGTTCCGAAACGAGCGTCCAAACCGGGCGCTGTTTGCGAAATCGGAGCGCTACCGTTGGCGAGGCGCTCCAGTTACCCTGGAGCTCGGCAAATTGCAGTTCTCTTGGTGCAGCATGGACATCGCGCAGGCTCGAACATTTCTTGCGATCTCCGCTCACGGGAGCTTCTCTGGGAGGGCTTTCTGCCGCGCTGGGTCGGCTGGATGCGGCAAAACGCCCCTGACGTATCGGTATACAGCGAGATCGGCTTCGAGGAGGATCTGATGCGCCGCCTGATCGAGGGCACGCTGGACATCGGCCTCATGTACACCCCTAGCCACGCCCCCGGTCTGGTCGTGGAGCACCTGTTCGACGAAATCTTGGTTCTGATCAGCACGAGGTGTGACACTCGGTGGCCAGGCGAAGACTATGTCTACGTCGATTGGGGTCCTGGTTTCTACGCCTGCCACCAGGAGAGCTATCCGGATCTGGAGCGATCGCCGCAGGTGGTCAACATCGGTTGGCTCGGAGTACAGCTGATCCTGGCCAACGGCGGGTCCTGTTTTCTGCCGATACGCATGGCCAAACCCCTTATCGACGCCGGTCGGGTCTTCCCACTGCAACGGTTATGACAGATTGCGATTTCGCACCGCAATGCATCGGCGGCCAACGAGCGTATGCGCGCCAAGGTGGTCTTGCGCACAGCCCACTTCAGTGCTCGCCCTTGGTGCGCAGCAGACCCGCCAGTCGGTTACCCTGCTTCTGCGGGCCACCCCCTGGGAAACAGCTTGTGCAGATAACGGCTGGTCCCTTTCTCGGCGCTCCAGACGACGCGGAAATGTCGAATCATGTCCCGTACGGTAGCGGTTTAGAAGAACGCACCTCCTCACCTATGTCGCTGTGATGGCCTTGTCACTGCCCGGCGCCCTGGTGATGACTCTGATTGGTGGCGCCTTATTCGTCGGCCTCTGGTGGGGATCTTTGCTCGCTTGTGTTGCATCCAGCATCGGCGCCACGGCGGCATTTTTGGCCGCGCGTTTTTTGTTTCGGGATTGGGTACAGTCTCGCTTCGGCGAGCGGGTGCGCCGATTGCTACGTTTATTGATCGTCGCCTTCCCAATGCGCGCGCAGAGCCAGCAACCCCGAGGCGAATTCCCGTTGGTAACGGCGAATGGGCTCGATGGGTTCTCCGCTCAAGGAGTGGCGCCACGCATCCGTGACGATTCGGTTCAGGTAACGGGTGACTGGCTTGGCATAAAGCGCTTGTTTTTCATCTTCGCTTCCAACCTATGAAAAACTTCGGGTGAAGTGCGCGGCGCGGTCACACGGAGCCGATACGTGACGCCCTAATGAATGGTCGTTCGGTCCGTGTAGCCTGCATGCCGTGTAAGGCTTCCGGCGCGTCGCTCCGCGTACGCCAGGGCCTCGTACATGCGCGCAGGGGCAGGCGTTCCGTGATGCTCTTCCCACCAGCGGATGTAGCGGCGCCAGAAGCGCACCTCCTGCTCGGCTTTGTCGTCGCTGTTGCTCAACAGAAACCTCCCAGCTGCATGGCCTGCCACGTCTAGTACCCTAAGTCTTGCCGGCGGTCCGCTCTTGCCTCTCTGCGACAATCGCTATACTTTCCACGACAAGGAAAGAAACCAGAACGATGGATTCCGTCGAGATCAACCTACGGCGCGACCCGCCGTCCTGCAAAGGGCGTTATTTCGCCTAGTTCCGGTGCCCCGTGAGCTTCGGTGCGCCCGAGAACAATGTCATCCTGCCCGCCCATGCGGTGGAAAAAAACCTTTCCGGAGCAAACGCTGTCTTGGCGCGGATGCACGATCAGGTGCTGAATGACTGCCTGGCCCACCTGAATCGCGACGATATCGTGGCGAGAGTCCGCGCGCGGATCATCGATGATCTGCCGACCGGCAATCTTTCTCCTGAGAATGTCGCCGCGGCGCTGCACATGGGCGAGAGGACGCTTCAGCGCAGGCTCAAGGAGTTGAATACGAGCTTCAGCAGACTCTTGGAGGACACCCGACGAGAGCTTGCGTTGGCGTACCTGAGCGAGCGCCGGATGAGCCTGTTGGAGATTTCCTACGTCCTGGGTTTCGCCGACCCCAGCTCCTTCTCCCGCGCATTCAAGCGTTGGACCGGAACGGCGCCGCGCAAATCGAGGTAAGGGACATGAAACGACAGCAAGGAGCGTCGCCTGTCAACGGATGGTCCCGATCGGAATCCCCAGTCCGCCCGCCCGGGCTTGCTCTCGCCCGAAGCTTATCTTCTTCGCGGCTTTGTCCCCTACGAATGCCGTGAAATCCTGGTAGTTCTCGTATCCCATCTCGTCGGCAAAGCACGCCACCATGCCGATCAGCTCGCGCGTGCGGGCTATCTCGCCGTGGCTGCGGCCACAGCCCTGGCAATGGCTACCGCCTTCAGTGCAATTGTCCTTTCCTTGGCAAGGATTAAAACGCATATCTGTGTCTCCCGTTGTACCAGTATTTCTGACGCAGCTATTGTAACCCTGATTCCATTCCGTCTTCCCCAGTGCAGGTGGGGCATAGGCTCGGGCTCCTTCTCGATCGACTCGAGTAACATCCAATCCGACCCATCGTCCGGTAACAAGCGCGCCGCGTCTAGGTCGTACGGAGTGCCGTGGGTTGCGCATGCGCCTCGACCTCTCTGAGCTTTCCCCCGTCCAATCGAAATATCCGCTGGGCTAGCTTCAAGCTTTCAGGTCGGTGGGTAATCATGAGTACGGTGCGAGAGTGCAACAGATCGCGGCATTCGCGAATAAAGCCTCGCTCGCCCTCGGGATCGAACATGGACGTCGCTTCGTCCAGGATCAGAATAGCCGGATCCTTGAGCAATGCGCGAGCAAGGGCGACGCGCTGTTTCTGTCCACCGGACAGCTTGATGCCTTGATCACCGATAAGGGTGTCGTAGCCTCGAGGCAAGCGCTCGATGAAGTCGTGTGCGTGTGCTGCCTTGGCGGCTCCTTCGACCTCTTGCGGCGACGCCTCGAACCGTCCGTACGCGATATTCTCGGCCACTGTGCCGTTGAATAAGAGAGTGTTTTGGTCGACGAGGCCGATTTGACGACGCAAGCTAAGAAGATCCACTTCGGCGATATCGGTTTCGTCGATGTAGATCCGCCCGCGTTGCGGATCAATCAGTCGAAGCAATAGGTGCGCCAGGGTGCTCTTGCCCGCGCCGTTGGGTCCGGTGAATGCGACCGTTTCGCCGGCATCTACCCTCAAATGCAAATCGGTAAGGACCTCGGCTCTCCTCGGATAACGAAAATGAAGCCCTTCGATGCGGATTTCCCCCCGCACTGGCGGCAATTCCGGCTTACCCCCCTCATAGGGCTCCGGCTGTTCCGCGAACACCTCTAGAAGCCTTGTCCCTGCCCCGCGCACGCTCTGGACCTCACCATAGATATTCGTCAGGCTGGCAAGCGGGACTGACATGAGAGATCCATAGAGAAGCAGGCTCACAAGATCTCCCGTCTCCATGTCGCCCGCGATTAGTTTGCCGCTCGCGAGCCACAGAACTACGACTAGCGCTGCAGTTAATACAATACGCGTAACGGGAGACAACAGCTGGACGATCAGGAGATACCGTTTCTGTAGATTCAAAACGCGCCTTGTCGTGTTGCGAAACCGCTCCGATTCAAGATCTTCTCGCACAAAGGACTTGATGACGGGTAGTAGACCGAGGTTCTGCTCCGCGATTGCCACTTGCCCAGCTTGAGAACGCATCAGCTGATCCGTCAAGGGCCTCAGGCTGCGCGTCGCTAGCTTCAATAGAAGAAAAAAAAGGGGTAGCCCGATCAGCATCACGAACGCGATTCCCGCGTCGACAAAGTAGATCAGGAGCAAAGCGCCGAAAAAGGTAACCAGCTGCGGTAGCAGGCGAACCAGAGTACCAGTGACAAAAGTACTGATACGCTGCACATCGTTGGTCAGGAGAGCCAACACCTCGCCGCGTTTGCGCTCGTGAAACCAGGCCAGCGGAATCGCTTGGAGATGATCGTAAAGACGTTCGCTGAGACGCGCGATGATTTCGACCCCAGCACGCCCCAACAGGTAACTGCTAGCGAATGTCAAACCGCTCTGAAGGGCCACAACCCCCAGCCAAGCAAGGAGGATATTCCCGATTGCCGCTCCCGCCAGAATGCCGTCTGTAAATTGTCCGGCTAAACGCGGAATAACCAGGGACGCAGCCGCCTGCCCCAGTAACAGGCAAAGGCCGAGCGTTAGAACGGCCTTATGCGGAGTCACCTGAGACACCAAGAAACCGAACCCGATTGCTCTTGCGTCTTCCTCCACGTGCACCTCGCTTACCGTCGGGTTCGAAACATCCCGTCGCTGGAAATCGGAATCATACCTTCCGGCAGGGTGGGTGACGAAGAAAGCGGGCTTGTTGGGAGCTCATGACCTGATGGGACGAAAATAGCCGACGTGAGCCCAAGTGACCTGATTCGAGCCCCGCCGCGCCCCGCCCCATCTGCGGCGGCTGCGACTCTGTGCGATTAACCACGCTAGACGAGTTGGATCAGACGTCTCGGATAACGGAAGATCCTCAGTGGGTCGAGACCCTTGTCGGCAAGGGACTCGCTCGGCGAGCCGCCCGAGCACAAACGACGGTTACCTGAAATGATGAATGATTTCCGTCATCTGGTCCTTCAACGCCAGCTTTTCCTTCTTCATCTCGACGAGAGCTTGATCGGACAGCGGCAATTCTCCGCGGCCGGCCTTGTCAACCTTCTTGTTGAGCTCTGCGTGTCTTTGGTACATGGATTTGAACTCGTCGTTTTCAGCAAGCAGCTTCTCCAATGTATCTTGATCTACATCCAGCATGCGAACCCCCTGTTGGTTGGGTTGGAGTCAGGGTGGGAGATCCGGTATCCGCGAAAGTCGAGCAGAGCCGAATCTCTGGAGAAAGCTTAGCGCCCTTTGCTTCCGTTGGCACGTACCCATACCAAAGGGCACCGAGGCTCGCGATTTCTGGTCGTGGTCGATCGTCGACTTACTGCTCCCGAATTGAAGCCAGAATTTCACCGGCTCCCTGCTCCATGAGGTCGACGGCCAGCTTTGCGCCGAGGTCCGTCGCCTCACTGCTGGTACCGCGGCGCTCGGCACGCAGGACGCGCCGACCGTCCGGCGTGCCGACGAGGCCACGCAGAAAGAGCTCGTCGCCTTCCAAGACGGCGTGACCGGCGATCGGCACTTGGCAGCCTCCCATGAGCTCTCGATTGAGCGCCCGCTCCGCGATGACGCGGTGCGCGGTTGGGACATGGTGCAGCGGCGCAATGAGGCCATTGACCCGCTCGTCGGCTGCCCGGCATTCGACGCCGACGGCTCCCTGTCCGATTGCGGGCAGGCTTTCTTCGGGCTCCAGCCGGGTGCGGATTCTTTCCTCGAAACCCAGACGCATCAGTCCGGCGGCGGCCAGGATGATGGCGTCGAAGTCTCCTTCGTCCAGCTTGCCAAGCCGCGTGTTGACATTGCCGCGCAGGGGCTCGATCTGCAGATCAGGGCGTCTCTCCGCCAGCTGACAGGCACGGCGGAGACTGGAGGTGCCGACACATGAACCCCTGGGTAGATCGCTCAGTTTGCCGTAGCGGTTGGAGACGAACGCATCGCGCGGATCCTCACGCTCCAGGATGACCGCCAGGTGCAATCCATCCGGGAGGTCCACGGGTACGTCCTTCATCGAGTGCACCGCGATGTCCGCGCGCCCGTCCAATATGCCCTCCTCCAGCTCCTTCACGAACAGTCCCTTGCCGCCGATTTTGGCCAGAGGCGCGTCGAGGATCTTGTCGCCCCGGGTGCGCATGCCGACGATCTCGACCACGAGTCCTGTATGTGCCCGGCGCAGGGCATGGGCTACGTGCTTGGCCTGCCATAAGGCGAGAGGGGACCTGCGGGTGGCGATGCGGATGCGGTCTTGCATGCTCTTGCTCCAAGGTGCGGGTGCTGCGTATTCTGCGCGAAGGTACTTGGCGAGACCGGCGCGATGCAAGCAGCCTTCATTCTGAGCTTTCTGTCAAACCTTGTCCTTGCTCTGATATCGCTCGCGGTCCTGCCGGAGAGGGTCGCGATCCATTTCGGCTTCGGTGGGATTCCCGACGGGTGGGCGTCGAGCTTGGCGAGCACACTGATGGTGATAGGCACGGACGCCTTTCTGTTCATCGCCCTCTATTTCTCGCCGCGGCTCGTCGACAGGGTACCTGCCAAGTGGTTCAATCTGCCGAACCGCGATTATTGGCTGGTGCCCGAGCGGCGCCAGCGGGCCGTCCGGATGATCAGCGGCTACCTGTGGCTGTTCGGAACTGCGCTCTTCCTATTCATGTTCGTTATCGGGTTGCTCACGCTTCGGGCGAACCTGACCGATCCGGTCCATCTCAACGAGACCGCCTTTCTGAGCGCTTTAGTGGTTTTCCTGGCCTACACGATCTACTGGACGATCGCACTGGTGCGGGCGTTTCGGATTCCGAAAGAAGACAATCTAGCTACGAAAAGCGTTCGAGAAGCTCGGCGACGCTGAAGACGAGCTGGCCGTAGCCCCTATTCAGGAATATCCCGAATTGGGCAATCATAGACCAGGCAAGCGCGAACTGAGCGACGGCAATTCCCGCGATCGTGAATTGGCTCAAGCTGAACAACCCGATCCCGAACTGTGTAATGCTCAGCACGCCCACCCCGAACTGGCCGATGGCGATGATACCTTTCGCGACTACGGGGCGGCGATTCGGGCTGAACTTGAAGGATACATGGACGAGAGGAAGGCCGAATACCTCCGCTTTGGACTTGTACTCGTAACCCCATCCATCCCACTGGGCGTGGGCCGGATAAGGGGCACCGCAGTTGGGACAGGAAAACGCCTGCTCGCTGACCTGATGTCCGCATTCGCGACAGCTTTTCATCGGCATTTTTTGACAGTTGGCTTCGAGCCTGGCTTATGGTGTAGATCGTAGATGACCAGATGACTGGGGCGGGACGGTTGCGCCGGCGAATCAGTCGTCGGCTTGTTGGTCAAAAAGCGAGAGCTGCGCACCCGTCGCAGCGGGAGTCCGGAATTGGTTCGCGTCCAGCTCCCATGCGGCGTCCTGCCGCGTAAGGCCGAGCCGTCCCGCCGCCAGCTCGAAGCGTTGCCGTAGCAGCTCGGCGACCGGTCCGGTGCCGCTGAATCGCGTGCCGAACCGGGTGTCGTTCAGCCCACCGTCGCGGCACTGGCGGATGAGGCTCAGCACCTTATCGGCGCGCTCGGGGAAATGGGTCCGGAGCCAATCCGCGAACAGGTCCTTGATTTCCAGGGGCAGGCGGATTAGCAGGCTTCCGGCACGGGTCGCGCCCGCCTGCGCCGCTGCATCCAGCACCCGCTCGAGGTCTGCATCGGTCAGTCCGGGAATGAGTGGAGAGACCAGGACACCTGTCGGAACGCCGGCTCGTGACAGCTCAGCGATCGCTTCGAGCCTGCGCTTCGGCGATGCCGCTCGCGGCTCCAGGCGGCCAGCGAGATCGGAATCCAGCGTCGTGATGGAGATCTGAACCGCCGCGAGCCGTTCCGCCGCCATTTCGGCCAGCAGATCCAGGTCCCGCAGAACCAGGGCGGATTTGGTGGTCACGGCCACGGGGTGCCGACAAGCGCGCAGCACCTTCAGCACCCCCCGGGTGATCCGCAGCTTTCGCTCCAGCGGTTGGTAAGGATCCGTGTTGGCGCCCAGCACGATGGTCGCGGGCCGGTAGCCGGGCTTTGCCAATTCCCGCTCGAGCTGCGCGGCGGCCTCGGGCTTGTAGAACAACCTGCTCTCGAAATCCAATCCCGGCGAGAGTCCGAGCCAGGCATGCGTCGGGCGCGCGTAGCAGTAAATACATCCGTGCTCACAGCCGCGGTAGGGGTTTATGGATCGGTCAAAAGGGATGTCCGGAGATTGATTTCGGCTGATAATGGTGCGGCTCGAATCCACCGAGTACTGGGTGCGCAAGGGCTCCGGCTCGTCCGGATACCAGCCGTCGTCGACCTGCTCGCGTCCGAGCTGCGCGTAGCGACTGCCCGGATTCGTTAAGGCGCCGCGGCCTCGCTTCTGTGTGGTTCGATGATCACTCATGGTCCGCGATCTGTCGGCGCGCCCAACGATTATGCAGCGAATCGGGTTTCATGTTCCGACGCCTTCTCGGTGGCGATAAGACTGCCGATTTGGCTATAGTTCGACCTGTAAGAAGACCATAAATCACTCGAGGAGACTTGCAGATGGCCGCTAAGCGAATCCTGATGCTGGTAGGCGACTTCGTGGAAGACTACGAGGCCATGGTACCCTTTCAGATGCTCCAAATGGTGGGCCACGAGGTCCATTCCGTCTGTCCCGGCAAAAAGCCCGGCGAGAGCGTACGCACGGCGGTGCACGACTTCGAGGGCGATCAGACCTACAGCGAGAAGCCCGGGCACAAATTTGCGATCAATGCCGATTTCGCAACCGCCGATCCCGCCGACTATGATGCCTTGGTCATTCCCGGCGGAAGGTCACCCGAATACCTGCGGCTCAATGAGCGCCTCATAGAGATCGTGCGCCAATTTGCTTTAGCCGACAAGCCCATCGCGTCCATTTGCCACGGCCAGCAGATCCTGGCCGCCGCGGGGGTGCTGGAGGGCAAGAACGCAACCGCCTACCCGGCGGTGAAACCCGACGTCGAGCGGGCCGGTGGCCACTGGTGCGAGGTCAACGAGACCTTTTCCAATGCCCAGGTCGACGGCAACCTCGTGACCGCGCCCGCGTGGCCGGCCCACCCGGAATGGATCCGGAAATTCTTGCAGGTGCTGGGGACGCGGATCGAGCCCTGATGCGGCACCTGGTGTTCGTCTATGGAACACTGCTCTCGGGCGAGGTGAACAATTACCTGCTCGCCGGAGCCGATCTGCTCGGCTGCCACCGCACCGAGCCTTGCTTTACGATGTTCAATCTCGGGGCCTATCCCGGCGTGGTGGGCGGCGGTACCACCGCCATCGTCGGCGAGGTCTATCGTGTCGGGGCAAAGGATCTCGATCTGTTGGACAGACTCGAGGGTTATCCGCGGCTTTACGACCGCAAACTGATCGCCTCGCACCTTGGTCGCGCCTGGATTTACCTGTATCGCGGGCGCATCAGTGGCCGCACCCTCATCCATTCGGGGGATTGGCGGAGCTTGACAGGAGGTGCAGACGCTCTCCGTGCGGCCGCAGTACGTACCACCCGTGACCCCAAGAATCCCCGTTGGCGCGACCGCCGTCCGCGAGCGGGCGATAACCAGGCCGCAAAGTGTTGGATTCACCCGTACGACGATCGGCAACAAGAGGAAATCCCATGACCGAAGAAGGCCGTTTCACCATCCACCTCGAACAACAGGAAAACTACCAGATAAATGTCCGCTTCGATTGGGAGAAGGCGGCGGATCTCCTTTTGGACGAGCCACCGCCACTCGGCGGAGCCGCGGGCCCCAATGCGGCCCGACTGCTCGCCGCGGCCGCCGCCAACTGCCTGAGCGCGAGCTTGCTCTACTGCTTGGCGAAGGAAGGACCCCCCGCTAACAGCCTGCGGACCGAAGCTACGGCCATCATGGTTCGTACCGAGAAGAAGCGCCTGCGGATCGGTGGCATGGAGGTCAAGCTGATCATCAACGACGAGCTGGCCGGCTCCAAGCGATTCGACCGCTGCAAGGACCTGTTCGAGGATTTCTGCATCGTTAGCGCCAGCATCCGCGACGGTGTTCCCATTCAGGTATCGGTCGAGGACGAGAAGGGCCAGGTACTGCATCGCTCCGCGTAGTCGTGCCAAGCCTCGACCAGGTTCCGAGCGACTGGCATGCGCGAGGATTCAGCTGCGATATCTGGACCGACCCGCCGGGTCAGGTGTGGGCGGACTTCGTGCATGCCGTCGACGAGCTGGTGATGCCGATCGAAGGCGCGGTGGAGATCGAGCTGCAGGGCCGCAGGCTGCAGCCTGCGGTGGGTGAAGAGGTCTTTATCCCCGCGGGCGAAGCGCACACAGTACGTAATCCGGGTCGGACCCATAGCCGCTGGTACTACGGCTACAAGCGGCGCTAGCGTCTTTCCTGGAGTAGCCGCATGAAGGCAATTCTGTTCGACCTCGACGGTGTCTTCTACCAAGGCGACGCGTCCATTCCCGGGGCTGCGCAGACCCTGGCCTGGGTGCGGAAGCAGAGGATCCCGCATCTGTTCCTCACCAACACCACCTCGCGCCCACGTGCCGCCGTCGCCGGCAAGCTCGAGCGCATGGGCATCCGAGTCGCCGAGGACGAGATACTCACCCCACCCGTGGCGGCGCTGGCTTGGCTGCGGGAGCGGGGGGTCAGGGATCTGGGCCTGTTTGTTCCGGAGGCAACAGGAGCCGAGCTTGCCGGGATCCCCCTGCTGCCCGCCGACCGTGAGACAGGGGCCGGCGCCGTGATCCTGGGTGATCTGGGGTCCGGTTGGGATTTCGCGACCCTGAACCGCGCCTTTCGATTGCTCATGGACGAGCCCCACCCTTACCTGATCGCGCTTGGCATGACGCGCTACTGGCGTGCGGCGGACGGCCTGCGCCTGGATTGTGCACCCTTTGTAGTGGCCCTGAGCCATGCCACGGGTATCGAGCCGGTCGTGCTGGGCAAGCCGGCTGTTCCTTTCTTCGAAGCGGCGCTTCGGGCTGTAGGCGTCGCTGCCGGCGAAACCCTGATGATCGGCGACGACATCCGTGGCGATGTGGGGGGAGCGCAGCAGGCTGGCATCCGCGCTCTGCTGGTGCGTACCGGCAAGTTCCAGCCCGCGGACCTGCGCGGCGACATCAGGCCCGATGGTGTCCTGGATTCGATCGCGGACCTGCCGCAATGGTGGACTGCGCACAACCAGCGCACCTGATCCGTAACCAACCTTCGCGCTCGAGTTTTCCGAGAAACCGCTATCCGTTGTTGGTAAGCTCTCGCTCGGGTCCCGGCAGATGGCGCTTTTTAGTTGCGCAACCCATCCGAGTTTGCCGAGCGCTTTGTGCAACCAGCCCGAATCGAGTAATGACCGACATCAAAGATCCCGTGGCCACCCGTTTTCACGTCGAGCTCATCAAGCCGTCTCACTACGACGACGACGGGTATCTGATCCAGTGGCTCAAGGCCTGGATTCCGTCGAACTCCCTGGCCAGTCTCTTCGCCCTGACCAGACAGGCGGCGCAAGAAAAGCTCCTGGGCGATGATGTCGATATCCTGGTCAATGCGTATGACGAGACCAACACCCGAGTCCCGGTCAAGAGGATCATCCGGCGCATTCGCGATGCGCACGGCAACGGCATCGTGTGCATGGTCGGGGTGCAGTCGAACCAGTATCCGCGGGCCATGGACCTGGCGCGCCGATTTCGGGCAGAGGGGATCCAGGTGGCTATCGGCGGCTTCCACGTCAGCGGTTGCATCGCCATGCTCCCGGAGATTCCCGACGACCTGAAGGCGGCCGAGGATCTGGGCATCACCCTGTTCGCCGGCGAGTCCGAGGGCCGTTTCGATGACTTTCTGCGCGCCACCTACGAGCGCCGGCTCGAGCCCCTGTACAATTACATGAACGATCTCCC
>JAJDOL010000377.1 GCA_022340195.1 Chromatiaceae bacterium | reverse complement strand
CCATTGCTTCACCTGTGGCAAGGACATCGCCGCAGCGTCTCGGATCAGCCGCGCGATGGCGAGCAGGGGAATCGCCGTGCTCCGTTTCGACTTCACCGGCTTGGGCAACAGCGACGGCGACTTCGCCAACACCAGTTTCTCTTCCAACGTCCAAGACCTATTGGCCGCGGCGGACACGCTGGCGAAGGAGTATCGGGCACCCGAGCTTCTGATCGGGCACAGCCTGGGCGGTGCGGCTGTGTTGGCGGCAGCGCCGCAGCTCGACTCGGTCAAGGCCGTCGCGACGATCGGCGCGCCGGCGACGGCAAGCCACGTCAAGCACTTGCTTGCTGAATCAACCCAGGAACCGGAACGAGACGGTGAAGCGGAGATCCGGATCGCGGGCCGAAGCTTCCGGGTCAAGCAGCAGTTCTTGAAAGACCTGAACCGTTATTGCGACGTAGCCCACCTACGCCAGCTCGATTGCGCCCTGTTGGTGTTTCACTCCCCGGTCGATGGCATCGTCTCGATCGAGGAGGCGGCGAAAATCTATCAGGCCGCCAGGCACCCGAAGAGCTTCATCTCCCTGGACCAGGCCGATCATCTGCTGAGCAACCGGGAGGATGCCGAGTATGTGGCTGAGACGCTGGTCGCTTGGGCCAGCCGATATCTAAGGATCTCGGCGCACGAGTATGACCGAAGTTATGGGACAGCGCCGGCGGTGCGGGACGGGGAGGTGTTCGTGACCGAGTTGGACAAACGCTTCTTGCGTGGATTGTACACCCCGCGACACGAGGAACTGAGCGACGAGCCCAAAACCGTCGGCGGTCAGGATCTCGGTCCGGCGCCTTATGATCTGTTGCTGATGGCGCTTGGATCCTGCACCTCGATAACGCTTCGAATGTATGCCAAACACAAGAAGCTGGCACTCGACGAAGTGCAGGTACGGCTGCGCCACGACCGAGTGTACGCGGATGATTGTGCGCAATGTGCCGAGGAAGACCGGAAAATTGAGTGCATCACTCGTAGGCTTTCGCTAAAGGGAGATCTGACCGACGTTCAGCGTTGGAGTCTCATGGAAATTGCCGACCGATGTCCGGTCCATCAGACCCTGGAGGGCGGAGTGCGGATTAACAGCGTTACGGAAGACACGGACTCGCGCGTTGAATCTATCAAGGGGTGAGCAACCCTGGCTGTCGGAAAGACCGCAAGGCAAATCTCTTCCAGAATCAGGCCTACGAGTGGGGCGGTCGCAGGTCGCGAAATCGCCGAATCCGAAAGTCAGGCGCTCGCTGGCCCCGGCCGCCTCGCTCAGCGTTCCGACGGCGCTTGCCACCTAAGCGCCAAGAGCTAAAGTCTGCTATGCGCCAATATAGGCCGGATCGATCGCCCCGCGAAGGCTCTCAGGTCTCTCGGTCAATTGCCCTGGCACGATCCCGACTGGGTAACATCCAACATCGAATTTCGACGGAAATCCTGGTACGGGGACTCGCCTGTCTTGGGAGGATGGGTCGGTGCGGTTTTCGCGCTATCTCGACCAGGGGTCTAAGAACATTCGTGGTCGGTATTGTGCCAAGAGCTTTATGGGCGTCTCCACGAATCTTTTCGCAAGCCAGCGCCTTTGTTGGGTTTTTTCGATGAATCGCGCGGAAGATTTCGATTGTGATCGACCGTTAGAACAAAGATCTTCCAAGTTGATCGCCGCACACGATCGTTCGCCCTCCGAACCTGCGGTTGACGAAGCTTGCCAAATTCGGAGAAGCGAAAATGATGGAGAGATCCATCCCACAGCATCCTGAAACTGATCGAGAGCAAATCGCAGCCCGTTCGCGAATGTGACGCCAGAAATCCTTTTCTCCGCGTTCGTCATCGGTGCGGGTCTGGCCTTGCTGGTTATCGGCGGAGACCTGCTCGTGCGCGGTGCTTCCGCCCTTGCGGCCATGCTGCGCATCAGCCCCCTGGTGATCGGTCTGACTGTCGTTGCATTCGGCACCAGCGCACCGGAGCTTGCCGTCAGCCTGCAGGCCGTATACGCGGGTAGCGGTGAGCTTGCGGTCGGCAATCTCGTCGGGAGCAACATCGCCAACGTGCTCTTGATCCTTGGCCTCTCGGCGCTGGTTGCACCCCTTGCGGTCTCGAGTCAGCTCATTCGTGCAAAATCTTACGCTCCCAAAGGAGACAGAGAATGACCGAACCCTGTTCGTTGGTGATCTTCGGCTCGACCGGCAACCTGGCACGCAACAAGCTGTTACCGGCTCTCTATCACCTGGAATAGGCGGAGAAGCTGTCACCTGCTACGCGCATACTGGGCTTCGGACGGCGCGAGTGGTCGGATTCGGACTGGCGCGACGAGCTAGCCGGTACCTTGGAAAACTGCGTGCGCGGTGCTGTGGACGATACCGTCTTCGAGCGCCTTGCCGCTCGCCTACATTTCGTCTCGGGCGACCTGACCGACGCTGAAGCCTACAGGCGTCTGCGGGAGCGGCTACGTGATGATCCCCTAATGCCGGCAAACCTGGTCTTCTACCTATCGATCGCCCCGGCAAATTACGGTGAAGTCGCTGACCAATTGTCCGCACAGGGCCTGCATGAACAGGACGCAGGCTGGGTGCGGCTGGTTGTGGAAAAGCCTTTCGGCTTCGATCTGGAGAGTGCGAGCATCCTGGAAGAGCGCCTCCACCGCGACTTCCGCGAAGAGCAGATCTTCCGCATCGACCATTATCTCGGCAAGAGCATGGTTCAGAATGTTTTGGTGTTCCGCTTCGCTAATCTGATGCTCGAGCCTCTGTGGAACCGCAACTACATCGATCATGTCCAGATTTCCCACAGCGAGGCGCGGGGCATCGAGGAGCGGGCCGGGTTCTACGACGGAGTGGGCGCCATGCGGGATATGATCCAGAGCCATCTGCTTCAGATGCTCACGCTGGTGGCCATGGAGCCGCCACCGAGCCTGGATGCCGAGGCGTTGCGGGACGAGAAGGTCAAAGTGCTGCGCTCGATCAGGCCAATTTCCCGCCAAGCCGTTCACGCCCATGCCTTCCGTGCACAGTACGGCGGTGGCGATACAACGGGAGGCAAGGTACGGGGTTATCTGGAAGAGCAGGGCGTCGGGCACAACAGTACGACCGAGACCTATGCCGCCCTGAAGCTCTATATCGACAATTGGCGCTGGCGCAATGTGCCTTTTTATCTCCGTACGGGAAAGCGCATGGCCGGGACAAGCTCAATAATCGGCATCCGGTTCAAACATCCGCCCCAACAGCTTTTCCGGCAAACGGCCATCGAGCAGCTCAAGCCAAATTGGATTCTGCTCAACATCCAACCCAACGAGTGCGTACGCGTCGAGATACAGGTCAAGCAAGAAGGGTTGGAGATGCGTACGCAAACCGAGCGCTTGGACGCCAGCAGTTGCGCGATCGGATCCAGCCAGATCGACGCCTACGAAGGGCTGATCCTGGACATCATCGCGGGCGATCATTCGCTGTTCTTGCGCTCCGACGAGGTGAACTGGGCTTGGCAGGTGGTCGATCCCGTGCTCAAGCTGTGGGCGACAGAGCGTGACTACATCCAGACCTATGCGGCTGGAAGCTGGGGGCCTCGCGAGGCCACTCGCCTCTTTGATCGGGAT
>JAJDOL010000352.1 GCA_022340195.1 Chromatiaceae bacterium | reverse complement strand
GGTGTCATGATGGAGGATACGGGGGCATCGAGGCGGGTTTCGAAGCGCAAATCACGCCCGGTGACGATGCCGTCGAGCTGTCCGTCTTCGGTTACGACCGGGACACCGGAAATGTTGTTGGCCCGCGTGATATGCATGACTTCGCCAATGCTGGTCTGAGGCGTGACCGTTATGGGATCGCGGATGATACCGCTCTCGTATTTCTTGACGGCCAGGACCTCTCGGGCTTGAAGCTCGGCGGTCATGTTCTTGTGCACGATCCCGATCCCGCCCTCCAGCGCCAGGGAGATTGCCAGCCTAGACTCCGTAACCGTATCCATGGCGGCGGAGACCAGTGGTATTTTTAGGTCGATGGTGCGCGTCAGGCGAGCACCGAGGTCGACCTCGCCGGGCAGAATCCGCGAATGGGCAGGGACGAGGAGAACATCGTCGAAGGTGAGGGCTTCCTGGATCAGGCGCATAGCGATACCTGTCGCGAGAGGATTGGCATCCCGAAGAGATGGCAGCGAATTATAGGATTTGAACCCTGGAGGGTAAACTCGATGAAATTACCGGCTCGAACATTTCTGTTTTCGCCCAAGTGAATCAGTATCCCCCCAAAAACGTGCTGGATCTTTCCCGAGAGATCTACAGTGTCTCACGTCTCAACCGTGAAGTCCGTGCCGTTCTTGAAGGCAGCTTCCCATTGCTTTGGGTGGAGGGGGAGCTATCGAATCTCGCACAGCCGTCTTCGGGCCACATCTATTTTTCCCTCAAGGATTCCGTAGCACAGGTGCGCTGCGCCATGTTCCGGTCCAAGCGTCTGTTGCTGGCGTTCAAGCCGGCAAACCACCAGCAGGTGTTGGTGCGGGCGCGGGTCGGGCTTTACGAAGGCCGCGGGGATTTCCAGCTTATCGTCGAGCACATGGAGCCCGCTGGGGAAGGCGCGTTGCGTCTACAGTTCGAGCGACTGAAACAGAAGCTCGCGGCCGAAGGCTTGTTCGACGAGGCGCGGAAGCGGGACCTGCCGTCGATCCCACGCCAAGTCGGCCTGATCACCTCCCCGACGGGCGCCGCGGTCCGAGATCTTCTCACGGTACTCGAGCGCCGCTTCCCGGCCCTGCCGATCTTGCTCTATCCGGCCCAGGTTCAGGGGCAGTTTGCGGCTCGGGAGCTGATTGCAGCGCTTGATCTCGCAAACGAGCGCGCGGAATGTGACGTCCTTGTTCTGGCTCGTGGCGGCGGGTCCTTGGAAGATCTGCAGGCTTTCAACGACGAAGACCTCGCGCGTGCTATCCGTCGCTCGGCCATCCCTGTCGTCACAGGTATCGGCCATGAGGTCGACCTTTGCATCGCCGACTTGGCCGCCGACAGGCGTGCCGCAACGCCGTCCGCGGCGGCGGAGTTGGTCAGCCCGTCGGCGCAACACTTGACGCAGCGGATACAGGCCTCCGAGCAACGTTTGCGCGGAGCTCAGGCGCGCATCCTGTCCGCGTGCGAGAGGCGATTTGCCGCCCTGCAGCGGCACCTGCGACTGCTGCATCCAATCGATCGTCTGCAAAGTCGGCAGCAGCGTGTAGACGATCTGCAGCGCCGAATGGTGATCGCGCTGGCGAGAACATGGGACGGCGCGCACGCGCGGCTCGGTCCGCTCGTCCTGCGCCTGAGGGGGGCATCACCGCAGGGAGGGCTGATGCGCAGGCGACTGATCCTGGATGCACTCGATCGGCGACTCGACGAGGCGGGGAGACGGACACCGATGGTTTGTGCCGAGCAACTCGCCAGAGCCGTTCAGGGATTGGAGGCCAGAAGTCCCCTCGCGACGCTCCGGCGCGGTTATGCCATCTTACGCCAGAAGCAATCAGGGCTGATCATTCGGGATTCGGGTCAGGTGGTGCCGGGGGATCAGTTGGACGCACGTCTGGCCCAAGGGAGCCTCACGCTGGAAGTATCGAAGGTCAGCCGTGGCGACTGAGGCAGGATGCGGCGTTGTCTGGCTTCGCAAAGAGCTACGATGCACCAGGGACGCCATTCAGGGGGATGTGTAAAAACGTCTAATAAAACAATAAGATATATACGTTAAATCTAATATTATACATAAATTAGACGTCTTATCTCGATGAAATTTATCGTGATTTCTTGACATTCTGCTTTTTGTGGTCAAAACTTTCCAGTAGATTCGACGCAACAAAAGGGGCTTCTGATGTTGAGAGAAAATGTTGTTGAAAACCGAATCACTCGAAATCGTTTCGGCGCAAGCGAGCTCCAATCGAGTACTGACGCTCAAGAGAGGTCGGAGCTGTCGACAGTTGGCCAAGATATGACGGATTCGCGCAAGACAGGACCGAGTGTGATGCCTGGGTTCCTCTCCGAACACGACGCCGCGACCTATCTCGGAATATCGACTGCTCAGTTGGTCGGTCTGCGCAACTTTGACTTGGCCATGATTGAGGAGGGGTTCAGACCCCACGGTCCGCCACCGCTATGGAGGGGTGGCATTTGCAGTTATGCCAGCGAGACCCTCGATGAATGGGCTCGTAACCAATCGGCGATGCACTCGGAGCAACAACCGAGCGGTCGGAAACAAGCGGCTTGTCTTTGAAGTATAGCGATTGCGGTCGATTTGCAGCATTCAAATTGGCGCCCGGACAAAATGGAATGAATAATAAAAAAATGCGGGGGATGTGCATAATAAAGTGCAACAAAATGCATTAACCAAACTTGTCGCCGGGCACTCCAACCCGGCGACTTTTTTTATGGCTTCCTGCATCTTCGGTGTACTCGTTGACATTTGTCATGGTAACGGATTCAAACGCGTGTTTTAGCGACGTCTCCGACGCGGAGGCGGCGACTGAACGCCCTTGCGCTGCACTGAAGTGGAACATACCGTCGGCGCGAAAACGTGCTGCAGCGCACAAAAGCCATTTACACGGTAAGGTATTATGGCACCCAAGGCTAGTGGTGGAGGTGCTCTCGATGTTGGAGATTACGCAGGAAACGCTTGAGAAAGTAGATCCGCTGCTCGATTCCGGCGACACGGAGTCGGCGGTTGAGCTTCTGTTCGCGCTGGATCGAATTTCCCTCCGCGCGTTGTTAATCCACGT
>JAJDOL010000333.1 GCA_022340195.1 Chromatiaceae bacterium | reverse complement strand
GACCTCGACCTCGACCGCGACGGCTGGCTGGACCTGTTGCTTACACATCGTATCGAAAAGAAGCTCGGCCGGGGGCACTTGACCTTTGTTTACGACTATCCCCCCAGCCAAGCGGCCTTGGCCCGTATTCGACGGGATGCGGAACCGGTTGCGGAACGCTTTGAGCTTTACCTGGAGGGCGTCGAGCTGGCCAACGGCTACCAGGAGCTCACGGATGCGGTCGAGCAGCGCGCGCGTTTTTCAGCCGAGCTCCATGAGCGCGTAGCGAGGGGTCTGGAGCGGTTTCCGCTCGACGAGGAGCTGCTCGTGGCTTTGGATGCAGGCATGCCGGAGACCTCTGGTGTCGCCCTGGGTCTGGATCGACTCCTCATGGTCGCGACCGGCAGCGCCCATATCGATGAGGTGCTGGCATTTCCCGTTGAGCGGGCATGAAGGATAGAGGCTCCAAGGAGGGAGAGCGAAGGAGGTCTGAGGTTTCCGATCGAGGGTCGTCATCTAACCGGCGTCTCGCTGGATAAAACCCTATCAACGCCTCAGTTGCTGACCGTTACCGGGTCGCCGATTTTCATGCGTTCGAATAGCAGCTTCGCGTGATGATGACCCAACCGAATGCAGCCGTGGGATGCGGGGTATCCCGGTAGCCAGCCCTCATGGACAAAGTAGTTACCGTGGAATTGCATCGAATAGGGCATCCATGCCTGGGTGCCGACCTCGTTGGTGTATAGGGACGATTCCTTGTCCTTGTCCTTGCTGAGCACCGAAAAATTCCCGGTCGGCGTCGGGGAGCTGGCTGTGCCGGAAGCGATGGGGCCGCTGACGACGATATCGCCGTCTTCCGAGTAGTTGAATGTCTGACTACCCAGGTGGAACTGGAGCGCTCTGGAGCCAGCTTCCGGAAGGGCGCTGAGCTGCTCGTACTCCCGTTGGGCTTTATGTCGGACGGATTCGGTTCGCGTGCGGGCAAGGGCCAGAAAGCCCTGGGTCAGTTCGTCGGGCGTTTGATTGGCGAGAGTCGCACCTGTTTCTGCCGGGTAGGCAAGGTCCTGATCCTGCCGCTCGTGCAATGGCTCAGTGCCCGCGACTTGCGCCTCGAGGTGGGTCAACCGGGGCGGATCGCTCGAGCATCCGGTTGCGGCGATCGCAATCAGGCATGCGCCAAGTTGTTGCCTATTCATGATTCCGCGGGAAGCATTGCGAGAATGTAACCTGAATCGGCGCCCGCCCCATTGCCATCCCTCTGTCCTCTGTCGCGCAACCGAGATGTACCGCTGCCTACCCCTGTTTGTCCAAGCTTTCCTTCAACAGTTCGCCGAAAGTTCCGAGGTCTTTTTCGGTTTTTCGAGGGTCTTGATAAGCGCCTGCGCCGGCACTCTCGTCCGTCTCCGACAACCGGCCGGGGTCGAGGGAGAGCCCGATACGGCGTTTTTCCTTGTCCAGGCTCAGTACCAAGGCCTCTACCTGGTCGCCGGGATTCAGTACCTCGTGCGGATGACTGATGCGGCGTCCCGCTCCGATCTCGCTGATGTGGACCAAGCCGTCGACGCCGGGCTCGAGCTCGACGAAGGCGCCGAAGGACTGGAGCCGGGTGACCTTTCCCCGGACCCGCGTGCCCAGGACGTAACGCTTATCCACGTCTTTCCAGGGGTCATCGGCCAGGGCTCGGATCGACAGGGCGATCTTCTCTGGATGCTTCGGGTTATCGGTCTGCTCGATACGCAACACAGAGACCTCCACCGACTGGCCGATGCTCAGCACCTCTTGGGGGTGCTTTACGTGCCCGAAGGCCAGCTCGCTGATGTGGATCATACCCTCGACGCCGCCCAGGTCAACAAAGGCCCCGTAGTCCTTCAGCGAGGTTACGGTGCCCTGCAGCACGGCGCCAACCTCTAACCTGCCCCGGGTCTCTTTCGCCAGCGCCTGCTGCTCCTCTTCGAGCAGGGCGCGGCGGGATACCACCAGGTTGGTACGTTTGCCCCCCTCGTAACGCGTGATGCGGAAGCTCAGCTGTTCGCCGATGAAGGAATCCATCTCTTCCACATAACGCAAATCCAGCTGGGAGGCGGGACAAAACGCTCGCACGCCCGCGATCTGAACCTCGACGCCGCCCTTGATGACACCCGTGATCCGCCCCTCGACCGGAAGTCGGTTCCTATAGGCGTTCTCTATTTCCGCACCGCCGCGCAGGTGGCTGCCGCCCTTCCTCCCGAGTAGCAGCGTACCCGTTTGCTCGTCCTTCTCGATTACGACGGCCTCGATCCGGTCGCCGACATCCACTGTCAGCTGTCCCTCCGCATTGGTCAACGCCTCGATATCCATGACGCCCTCGTACTTGGCGCCAAGCTCGACGAAAGCATGCTCGCGGGTAATGGAGAGAATCGTGCCGCGTACGTTTTCGCCCACTTCCGGGTCGGGTTGCGAGGAGCCCTGTCGCTCGCGCTCGAACTCGCCGAGAAGGGCCGCAAAGTCACTTTGATCTGCCATGTGCTTCAGTTTACAGGACAAGTTCCATCGTGACACTCGTATGGATCGATAGGCATAAGCTATCAATTGGATAAGTATTATCCATTAGCAATTCCTCATTAACGGATATAACTTTACCGACGCACGCAGGATGGTTCCTGCGCCTTTCGCCAACCAGCCACACTTCGGAGGATCCCACATGGATCTCAAAGGAAGCAAGACAGAGCAAAGTTTGAAAGATGCATTCGCGGGCGAGTCCCAGGCCAATCGTCGTTATCTTTATTTTGCCTCAAAGGCGGATGTGGAGGGCTACAATGACGTGGCCGCCGTATTTCGCTCAACCGCCGAGGGCGAAACAGGCCACGCCCACGGTCATCTCGAATACCTGGAGGCCTCGGGCGATCCGGCTACCGGACTGCCCATCGGCGGCACAGGAGACAATCTGAAGGCGTCCATCGCCGGTGAGACCCACGAGTACACCGACATGTATCCGGGTATGGCGAAGTCCGCGCGGGACGAAGGCTTCGACGAGATCGCGGATTGGTTCGAGACCCTGGCCAAGGCCGAGCGCTCCCATGCGAACCGCTTCCAGAAAGCCCTGGACAACCTGGACGCTTGATTGCGAGGACTCTCCGCAGGCCTCTTCCCGGAGCTCGGGACCGTCTCGTGTCCGGGCAGGGGCCTGCGACAAGCAGGTTGTTCCTCGATCTTCTGAGGCAATATCGTCCACAGGCCCTATCCAGTCAGCCACGAAAGCGGAGCACAGATCCGTGATGGGTGTTCCGCTCATCCAACGGCGTTGGGGCTTCCCCGAGCAAAGCGGGCGATGACCCGGGCGTTTTTTTACCTTATGCATTAAGGATCACTGACATGACAACGCGCGAAGGCAGCCTTCAAGCACCTACCAGGCACCCGATCGACTGGACCGATCCCAAGTTCTACGATCAGGATGACCTGTTTGCGGAGCTCGAGCGGGTCTACGATATCTGCCACGGCTGCCGGCGCTGCGTCAGCCTATGCCACGCCTTTCCTACCTTGTTCGATCTGGTAGACGAGTCGGAAACCATGGAAGTGGATGGTGTAGCCAAGGAGGACTACTGGCGGGTCGTGGACCATTGCTACCTGTGCGACCTGTGCTTCATGACGAAGTGCCCATACGTCCCGCCCCACGAGTGGAATCTGGACTTCCCGCACCTGATGCTTCGAGCCAAGGCGGTAAAGCACAAGCAGGGTCGGACCAGGCCGCGAGACAAGATTCTTTCCAACACTGACGGTGTCGGATCCCTCGCGGGAATCCCCGTGGTCTCGAGCATTGTCAACGCCACCAATAGGTCCGGCGTCGGCCGCAAGATTCTGGATTCTGTCCTCGGCGTTCATCCCCAGGCAAGGGTTCCCGAGTATCACAGCAATACCCTGCGCAAGCAGCTCAAGAGCCGGGTAGGACGCCGGTCCGAGGGAGAGAAGGCGGGCCCGACTACCGGCAAGGTCGCCCTGTTCACGACCTGCTACAACAACGTCAACGAGCCGGATGTCGGTATGGACCTGGTAGCGGTGTTCGAGCACAACGGCATTCCAATTACCATCCCGAGGAAGGAGAGGTGTTGCGGTATGCCCAAACTGGAGTTGGGAGACCTGGAAGCGGTCGAGAAGGCAAAGGACGCGAATTTGCCTATTCTTGAAAAGCTGGTGGATGATGGCTGGGACATCGTCGCGCCCATCCCCTCGTGTGTGCTCATGTTCAAGCAGGAGCTGCCGCTCATGTTCCCCGACGATTCGGGTGTCCAGAAGATCAAGGAGCACATCTACGACCCGTTCGAATACCTGATGCTGCGGCACAAGCACGGCAAGCTCAACACCGACTTCAAGCAGCCGCTGGGCACGGTCGCGTATCATGCTGCCTGCCATCAGCGGGTTCAGAACATCGGCCAGAAGACCCGCGAGCTGCTCTCGCTGATACCGGACACCAAGGTGGAAATCATCGAGCGCTGCTCCGGGCACGACGGCACTTATGCCGTCAAAAAGGAGTTCTACGATTACTCCATGAAGATCGTCCGGCCGGTGGTCAACAGAGTGAGGCAAGCCAAGGCCGACCACTATGGCAGCGATTGTCCCATGGCGGGTCAGCACATCGGCCATGCCTTGGCGGATGGCAGCAGACCCGAGCATCCGCTTGTGCTACTACGCAAGGCCTATGGGCTTTGATGCCTCGTTAAAGGTCGATAATTACAGCCAGCGGAGAAGACGATGAGCCACTTGACGCCGGAAGATCTCTACAGCCTGGAAGAGTACGCCAAGATCCGCGGCGACTTCCGCGCCAAGGTAATGGCGCACAAACGGGACCGAAAGGTCGAGATCGGCGGCAACGCGACCCTCTATTTCGAGGATCGCCTTACCGTGCAATACCAGATCCAGGAGATGTTGCGAATCGAGCGCATTTTCGAGCCGGAGGGCATCGCCGATGAGCTGGCGGCTTACAATCCCCTTATCCCGGATGGCAGCAATTGGAAGGCAACCTTCATGGTCGAATACCCGGACGTCGAAGAGCGCCGTGCGGCCTTGGCCAAACTCATCGGAATCGAGGACAAAGTATGGGTGCAGGTTCAGGGACTCGACAAGGTCTTTGCCATCGCAGACGAGGACCTGGAGCGGGAGGACGGGACCAAAACGTCGTCTGTGCACTTTCTGCGCTTCGAGCTCACACCCGAGATGGTATCTGCATTGAAAAGTGGTGTGGACGTGTCGGTCGGTATCGATCATCCAAACTACCGACGGACCCTAACTGTCGCTGAGGCCTCGCGTACTTCGTTGGTGCAGGATCTGGACTAATGCGTTTCAGTAGTCCTGGACTGTCGCGCAGCGGATCTTCCAAAAGCTGGCGTGCCTGTAAGCGTGCCATGGAACGCGCCCGCGAAGCGCGAGCTCGAGGCGAATAGCAGAGTGAGCCTTGCCACGGAGTTCCTGACCACAAAGGACTTGGCAGACCTGCTGCACATCAAGGAGCGGAAGGTCTACGATCTTGCGGCTTCCGGCGAGGTGCCCTGTTCCCGGGCCACCGGCAAGCTATTGTTTTCGCGCCGGGCGATCGATACTTGGATGGCTCGCCGCAGCTCGGGCATAGAGCCCGAGCGCTCCAACCGGTACAGCAAGGTATTTCTCGGGAGCCATGACCCGCTGCTCGAGTGGGCGTTGAGGACCTCGGGTGCCGGACTCGCCACCTTTTTCGACGGCAGCGTCGACGGGCTCGAGCGCTTCGGCCGCGGCGAAGGTCTGGCCACCGGTCTCCATCTCCACGAGCCGGAAACGGGAGGCTGGAATGTGGCGGCCGTTCGCGCAGGTTTCGAGCACGCCCCTGTCGCGCTTATGGAGCTCGCCTGGCGTGAGCGCGGACTTATCGTTGCACCGGGAAAAGAATCGGCATTCGCCGACATCGCATCGCTGAAGGGTCTTCGCGTGGCGCCCCGCCAGCAGGCTGCCGGTAGTCAGTTGCTGCTGCAGCACCTGTTGGCACAAACCGGGCTCGGATCGAGCGACGTCGATTGGTCAGACACGGCGCGAACCGAATCCGACGCCGCGCTCGCGGTGCTCGAAGACAAGGCCGATGCGGCGCTCGGTCTGCGGGCGATGGCCGAGCAACTGCGCCTGGGATTCGTGCCCCTGATTCGGGAGCGTTTCGATATTCTGGTCGACCGCGCCGCTTGGTTCGATCCCCCGTTGCAGCGGCTGTTCGACTTCTGCCGCTCCGATGCTTTTCGGGTCAAAGCCACGGAGCTGGCGGGATACGACGTGAGCGGCCTCGGCCATATCCATTTCAATGGCGGTTGAGGCCGCTTCAGACGGAAACGGGTGAAGCGTGGCGCGTTGACCTTACCGCTTGGCGTTGGGAAAGAACAGCTGCTTGCCGTCGAGCTTGTAGTCTGCGATGGCCTTCTGTCCCTCGTCGCCAAGTATCCAATCGATGAATGCCTGGCCCTCCGCGACCTTGACGTGCGGGTGCTTTTTCGGGTTCACCAGGATAATGCCGTACTGGTTGAACAGGCTCGGATCGCCTTCGACCAAGACGTTGTAATCGCCTTTGTTCTTGAAGCTGATCCAGGTGGCCCTATCGGTCAGCGTATAGGCGCCCATCCCCACGGCGGCGTTCAGGGTCGCACCCATCCCGGAACCTGTCTCCCGGTACCATCCGCCGCTCGCCTGGGTCGGGTCGATATCCGCATCCTTCCACAGCTGGGTCTCCTTCTTGTGGGTACCCGAGTTGTCGCCGCGCGAGGCGAAGACCGCCTGTTGGTTGGCGATCTTTGTCATGGCGGCAAGCGCATCCTTCATCCCGGCAATTCCTGCGGGATCGGATGGGGGCCCGACGATAATGAAGTCGTTGTACATGACGTCGAATCGCTCGACGCCGAAACCGTCGGCGACGAACTTCTCCTCCGCAGGTTTGGCATGCACCAGCAGCACGTCCGCGTCACCATTCTGCGCATTCTTGATCGCCTGCCCGGTTCCCACCGCGACCACGTTGACCTTTATCCCCGTTTCTGCTGTGAACTTGGGCAGCAAATAATCATACAGGCCCGAGTTGGCGGTCGAGGTCGTCGACTGCAGCAGGATCGACTTGTCCTCGGCCAGGGACGCCGTGGAGAGCAGCGCTCCGCCAAGCAGCATCAGCGCCGGCAAATCGGCTAGGTATGTTCTCAACATCGTCTTCTCCTCTTCGCTCAGAGTGGTTCAAGAAAGGATGAGGCGACCGGCGAGATAGTCGCGGGCGGCCCGAGAGACGGGATCCTCGAAGAAGTGTTGTGCGGGCGTGTGCTCCATGAGCCGACCGCGGTGCAGAAAAACCACGTCGTCTGCCAGGCGGTGAGCCTGGCCGAGATCGTGGGTGACAAAGACGATCTTTGTGCCGTGCTCGCAGGCTCTTTTAACGGCTACCTCGATAGCCGCGGTGGAGGCCGGATCCAGACTTGCGCTCGGCTCGTCCAGGAACAACACCCGCGGATTCAGCGCCAGCGCCCGGGCGAGGCTCAAGCGCTGCTGCTCACCCCCGGACAAGAGGCGTGCGGGTTGGCCGGCCTGCGCGGCCAGTCCGGCCTGCTCCAGGACTTCCGCGGTGCGCTTTGATGACGCGGCACCCCGCAGCTTCAGGGCGAAACGAATGTTGGCGGCCACCGACCGCCGCAGCAGCACGGGACGCTGCAATACCATGGCCTGACGCTTGCGCAGGTCCTCATCGAGCGGCCGTCCTTCCCAAAGCACTTGTCCGGAGGTCGGCACGATCAGGCCGTGGAGCAGTCGCAGCAGCAGGCTCTTGCCGGCTCCGTTCGGACCCATGACCACCGTGAGGGTTTCCGTCGGGATGCGAAGATCGAGACCGTCGAGAAGATTGGCGTTTCCAATTCGATACACCAGACCGCGGGTCTCACCCAATGACAGCGGCCGATTGGGAGCTTCCACACGCCCTCGAGCTTCGGCCATCGCCAAGGCTTCAAGCATAGGCATACCTCGTTGCGGTCAGACGCAGCATCATCACGCCCGCGTTGACCGACAGGGCGATGATGATCAGCACGATGCCGAGCGCGAGCGCTAACGCGAGGTCGCCTTTCGACGTCTCCAGCGCGATGGCCGTGGTCATGACGCGCGTCAGATGATCGATGTTGCCGCCGACGATGATCACAGCGCCGACCTCCGCCACGGCCCGTCCAAAGCCCGCGAGAGCCACTGTCAACAGGCTGAATCGAGCGTCCCAAAGCAGCGCACCCACGACCGTTCCAGCCGGCACGCAAAGCGAGCGGAACTGCTCGGCGTACTCGTTGTGCAACTGCTCCAGGACCTCCCGCGAGAGCGCTGCGACGATCGGGGTGATCAGTGCTGTCTGCGCGATGATCATCGCGGTCGGCGTGTACAGCAATCGCAGCCAACCCCAGGGGCCCGCATTGGAGAGCAACAGGTAGATCAGCAGACCGACCACGACTGGGGGCAGACCCATGAACGCATTGAGCAGGACGATAATCGCCGTGCGCCCGCGGAAACGGCTCATAGCGACGGCCGCCCCCAGCGGCAAGCCGATAATGCAGGCAATAACGACCGCGGTCAGGCTGACTCTGAGCGAAAGGGCGATGATCTCCAACAGGTCCCGGTCCGCCGAGAGTACCAATTGAAGCGCCAGCCCGAAGGCCTCGCCGAAATCCTGCATTATTTACCTTGCCTTGTCGGATTTTCGGTAAGACTGCAATATTTTCGGTGACGAGACAACTATTGGGACGATTCGGATCTAAGCCGATTCGGGCCTCCGGGACGCTGGGGAGTAGGTTCGGCAGAATCGCGCGCAGATCCCTTCCGATTCGCCTGCCTTCGGCGTTCTCATTTACGCCCCAATCATCTAAGCTTATTTGACGACTCGGCGGAATGTGAGCGTTCCGGTCAGCGACCTGTACCCAAAAATTAATTCATGAAGCTGTCGTAAGGAGGAGCCATGCAGAGATCCCTCAATATCGATCCCCTAAAGTGTACCGGGTGCCTTCAATGCGAGATGGCCTGCTCGTTCGAGAATGAGGGAATCTTCAATCCTGCCAAGTCCCGTATTCGGGTCTTCACCTTCCATGACCAGGGCCGCTTCGTTCCCTACACATGCACCCAGTGCGCGGATGCCTGGTGCCTGCGCGCCTGTCCGGTGGATGCGATCGTGCTCAACGCCGTCACCGGATCCAAGGATATCGTCGAGGATCGTTGCGTGGGCTGCAAGGTATGCACCATCGCTTGTCCGTTCGGTACCGTGAATTACAACCAGGCCACCGGCAAGGTCATAAAGTGCGATCTTTGTGGAGGTGATCCCGAATGTGCGAAGGCCTGTCCTACCGCGGCAATCACTTATGTGGACGCGGATCAAACCGGCCACGACAGAATGCAGGCCTGGGCCGAGAAGAGCCTCGCCGGCGCTGCCGCGAACGCCTGAGGAGGTAAAGACAATGGCTTGGACTGGAAAAATCCTGCGCGTAAACCTGACCGATGGCACCGCCGAGGCGGAGCCCCTCAACATGCAGTGGGTGAGCCAATATCTGGGACAGCGAGGTTTGGCGACCAAGTACCTGTGCGAGGAGATCGACCCAACCTGCGATCCCTTGGGTCCCGACAACAAGCTCATCATGGCGACGGGACCGTTGACCGGCACCATGGCCTCCACCGGCGGCCGCTACTCGGTCATTACCAAGAGCCCCCTGACGGGTTGCGTGGCCTGCTCCAACTCCGGTGGCTTTATTGGGGCCGAGCTCAAGCATGCCGGCTGGGACATGATCCTGTTCGAGGGCCGAGCCCCGAGCCCAGTCTATCTCCTGGTGACCAACGACAAGGCCGAGATCTTACCGGCCGATGAGATTTGGGGCACCTCCGTCTGGCACACCGACGAGTGGCTGCACAAGCGCCACCAGGACCCGCTGCTGCGGATCGCCGCTGTAGGCCGTTCCGCCGAGGCGGGTTGCCTCTATTCGGGAGTGATCAACGACCTGCACCGAGCCGCCGGGCGTTCCGGCGTCGGCACCGTCATGGCCTCCAAGAACCTCAAAGCCGTGGCCGTGCGCGGTACCCTGGGAACCGGCAACATCAAGGATCCCAAGCGCTTTATGGACGCTGTGAATGCGGGCAAGAAGGTGTTGGCGGAGAACGCCGTCACCGGCCAGGGGCTACCGACCTATGGCACCCAGGTCCTGATGAACGTCATCAACGAGATTGGTGCTCTGCCCACCCGCAACATGCGTGAGGTGCAGTTCGAGGGAGCGGCCGACGTTTCCGGCGAGGCCATGCACGAGCCCCGCAAGAGCGACGGCAAGCCGAACCTGACGACCAACGCCGCCTGCTACGGTTGCACCATTGCCTGCGGGCGTATCTCCACCATCGACCGGGGTCACTTCACCGTCGAGCACAAGCCCGAGTACTGGGGCAATTCGGGAGGCCTCGAGTATGAAGCGGCTTGGGCGATGGGACCGGACACGGGGGTCGGTGACCTGGATGTCTTGACCTATGCCAACTTCGTCTGTAACGAGGACGGTTTCGATCCCATCAGCTTTGGTGCGACCGTGGCCGCGGCCATGGAGCTCTATAAGATCGGTGCCATCACCGAGGAACAGACCGGCGGCATCGACTTCAGCTTCGGCTCGGCGGACGCCCTGGCCAAGGCCGCGGAGATGGTCGCCAAGGGTGAGGGTTTCGGCCTGGATCTGGGGCTGGGTTCGAAGCGTCTGTGCGAGAAGTACGGACACCCGGAGCTGTCCATGACCGTCAAGAGTCAGGAATTTCCGGCCTACGACCCCCGCGGTATCCAGGGCATGGGCCTCGCCTACGCCACGTCGAACCGCGGCGCCTGCCACCTGCGCGGCTACACGGTGGCGTCCGAGGTATTGGGGATCCCTGAAAAGACAGATCCTTTGGTCAGCGACGGCAAGGCGGGTCTGGTCAAGGCCTTCCAGGATGCCACTGCCGCGGTGGACTCCGCGGGGATCTGCGTCTTCACGACCTTCGCCTGGACCCTGGAGGACATCGCGCCCCAGATCGATGCCGCCTGCGCGGGCGCCTGGGATGTGGATTCCCTGGTGACGCTGGGCGAGCGGGTTTGGAACCTGGAACGCGACTTCAACCTCAAGGCGGGTATCACGGCGAAGGACGATACCCTGCCTGCCCGCCTACTCAAGGAGGCAGCCAAGACGGGTCCGGCTACCGGCAAGGTCAACGAGCTCGACAAGATGCTTCCTGAATACTATCAGCTGCGCGGTTGGACCGCCGATGGGGTTCCCACGACGGAGACCCGCCAACGGCTCGGATTCTAGCCGGTGGTGGTAGGGGGGTGAGCCTGCGAACCCGGCAGCGACTGCGCCCGCGGCGTAGACGTCGGGGTTCGTTCCTCACTCCAACCTTCAGGGCTTGGTTCCACAGCCGGTTCGGAGCAGATTCGCAAAAGGTGGAGGCGACATCGTAGGGCGGACAAGCTCCACGCCGTCCATCGATGACAGAGCGGTGTCGCCTGGTGGACCGATCTTTGTCTGTTTACCTGCCGTTGTCGCGCTTCCCAAGCTCGAGCTTTGGCCTAGCCATCGTGAGGAGGCTCTTATGCATCACGTCGTGATAGGCGCCGGTCCGGCCGGCGTCACCGCTTGCGAAACCCTGCGCCGGCTCGACCCAGGTGCTCAGATCACTCTCCTCGGCGACGAGTCTGAGCCGCCCTACTCGCGCATGGCGATTCCCTACTACTTGACCGACAAGATCGGCGAACGGGGAACCTACCTGAAATCCAGTGCCGATTTCTATGACCGACATCGGATCGACGTCAGACGCTCTCGGGTGGACCGGGTCGACGCCGAGGGCCACAAGCTTTATCTGAGCGATGGGGCGATGTTGAGCTTCGACCGGTTGCTGATCGCCACCGGCGCCAGCCCCTTACTGCCGGACGTGCCAGGCATCGAGTCCGACGGCGTCCTACCCTGCTGGACCCTGGCGGACGCACGCCGCATCCACCGGCGCGCTGGGCCCGGCAGCAAGGTCGTTCTCCTCGGGGCCGGATTCATCGGCTGCATCATCCTCGAGGCCCTGACGGGACGGTGGGTGGATCTTACCGTGGTCGAGCCCATGGACCGCATGGTCCCGCGCATGATGAACCAGACAGCCGGCGGGTTGTTGAAGCGCTGGTGCGAGAAGAAGGGCGTCAAAGTGTTGACTGGGGCCAGAGCGGTTGCGATACAGCCAGGAAAGAAGAGGTCGACTTCCGGCATAAGCGGTCCTCTGACCATAGATCTTGAAGACGGTCGGATGTTGGAAGCGGATCTGGTTGTCCGCGCGACAGGGGTAAGGCCCAACGTGGATTTCCTCACGGGATCGAGTGTCGACGTCGACCAGGGGGTGCTGGTGAGCGAATGTCTGATGACGAGTGCCGACGACATCTTTGGCGCCGGGGACGTGTGCCAGGGCCTGGATATCTCTACGCGCCAGTTTCGCGTCCAGGCCATCCAGCCCACGGCTGTCGAG
>JAJDOL010000154.1 GCA_022340195.1 Chromatiaceae bacterium | reverse complement strand
GATGATGTTGGGTAGATCCCGGAGCCTTAGACTCAAATCTAACGAACGCCTCGGGTCTGCAAAGAAGAATTGGCCGATTTCCATCACCACGCCCACCCGTCCGCTCCTCTTTTGCCCGTCTTTCGCGTTGGGCCGGCGGTTGCATAGCCCTGCTATGCGCTCGCCCACCCGCTCTGAATAGGAACGGAAAACTCCGTGGTCCGGTACCTTGCTGCCGCGAATCGCCATCGAAGCCAACGCGTGAAAAACGATATCGAGCAGCGCCGCAAACGGGCTCGATTGCCGAAATAGTATCCCCCTTCTGGAGGGGTTGTCCAAGTTCCGACCGCAGCGGACAGCTGTTAGAATGACACAAACCCGACTGGCGGAGCCCGCCGTGCCCGAGGATCTCAACGCGAAAGACACGACCTCCCTCAGCTACCGCGGCGCCGGGGTCGACATCGATGCCGGAAATGCCTTGGTCGAGCGCATCAAACCACTGGCCGCTGCCACTTTCAGGCCCGGGGTCGTCACCGGCCTCGGGGGGTTCGGCGCCTTGTTCGAGCTGCCGCTGGATCGCTACCGCCACCCGGTTCTGGTTTCTGGTACCGACGGTGTTGGCACCAAGCTCAAGCTGGCCCTGGAGCTCGAGCGCCATGACACCGTCGGCATCGACCTGGTCGCCATGTGCGCCAACGATATCCTGGTCGCCGGTGCCGAGCCCCTGTTCTTCCTCGACTACTACGCCACCGGCCACCTCGACCTGGAGGTGGCGACCTCGGTTATCGCCGGAATAGCCTTGGGCTGCGAGCTCGCCGGCTGCGCCCTTTGCGGCGGTGAGACGGCCGAGATGCCTGGTATATACGCCGACCGGGACTACGACCTGGCGGGGTTCTGCGTCGGCATCGCCGAGAAAGCGGAGCTTCTGACTCCGGAGCGAGTGCAAACAGGCGATGCTTTGATTGCACTGGCATCCTCCGGACCGCATTCCAACGGCTATTCCCTGATCCGCAAGGTCATAGAGGTCTCAGGCGCGAATCTCGGCGCGTCCTTTGAGGATTCCACCCTCGGCGATCTCCTTCTTGCCCCAACCCGAATCTACGTCAAGCCCCTGCTGGCCCTGATGCGAGAGATTCAGGTTCATGGCATGGCTCACATCACGGGCGGCGGTCTTCCCGAGAACCTGCCCCGCGCCTTACCCCCCGGCACCCGAGCCCGAATCGATTTGGATTCATGGCTCCGCCCGGCGGTATTCGACTGGCTGCAGACCAACGGCCGCATAGAAGACGCAGAAATGCTGCGCACCTTCAATTGCGGCGTCGGCATGGTCGTTTGCGTCCCGGCCGGGGATGCCCGGCGCACCTGCGACCTGCTCGCCCGCGCCGGGGAGCAGGCTTGGCCCATCGGCCTCGTCGAGGCATCGCCGGGAGCCCCCGAGGTGGTCTTCACCGGGGGGGGTGCTGCCAAGTGACAGCACACCTACCTATGCCGGTGGTGGTGCTCATCTCCGGCAGCGGTAGCAACCTGCAGGCGCTCATCGATGGGGCGCGAACCGGCCTGCCCATCGAAATCCGCGCCGTGGTCAGCAACGAGCCCGATGCCTTCGGGCTGGAGCGTGCCAGGCGAGCCGGAATCGCGACGCGGGTCCTGAACCACCGGGATTTCACGAGCCGGGAAGACTACGATATCGCCCTGGCAACGCTGATCGACCAATACGAGCCCGGCATGGTCATCCTGGCAGGCTTCATGCGCATACTCACACCTGCATTCGTCGCCCGGTTTCAGGGTCGAATGTTCAACATCCACCCCTCGCTGCTCCCCGAGTTCCGAGGCCTGCACACGCACGAGCGCGTCCTCGAGTCAGGCAAAACCGTCCATGGGGCGAGCGTGCATTTCGTCACAGAAGAACTGGACGGTGGACCCTTGGTTTTGCAGGCGAGAGTACCCGTGAAACCCGGGGACGATCCAAACAGGCTGGCCGCTCGCGTACTGATCCAGGAGCACCGCATATACCCGCAAGTGGTGCGCTGGTTTGCGCAAGGACGGCTGCGGCTGGACGCCGAAGGCAGGCCAAGGCTCGATGGCCAGGTCTTGGATCAGCCCCTGCAACTCGATGCGCTGACGCCTGAGCAGACCCACTAACCGGAAAAGAAAATAGGGCACAGGATCCGGGATCGAAGCCGTTACCGTCCGAAAGACTGCGGCACCCGCACCACTCGGGCCTTCGCCCTGGTACCCTGTTCCGCCTTATATTGCGAACTCAGCGGAGCAGGGTACCAGTCCCCGCGTCCTAAGCGATCTACTTTTTGGCACCGCTCGTGTTGGCCGCCTTCGTGCTCTTGCCGGCGGCGGAAATCATCTTCTGTAGAAAATCCCAGGACGCCAGCGTTCCCGTGAGATAGGGCTGAAGAAGCTTGACTGGATCGTAACCGTCGACCCCTTCGATCATTCGCTTGCGCAGCTTTTCCATCATCTCACGCTGAAGGGGCTCCACATCCGGGAGCCCCAACAGCTTGCGCAGCTCCTCCGGGCTCATGTCGATGTCGACTTTGACGTTCATGCGTGAACTCCGCGTTTCGGAAAATGCCGGAAACTGTGGACCATGTGCGCCACGGAAGCAAGACTCAATGGCGACTGGATTGGGGAGGAAGCTGTTCCGAAGGCGCTGGCTCCTCCACGACAAGACCTTTGCGGACGCGGCGGCCAACCAGCAAAGAGGCATGGTCGAACGCCTTTTCCGCCTCCATCGCGTGCCACTCCCACTCCATGGGCGATGCCGAGACGGGAAGCTGCCAATGTCCGGTGGTCAAAACATTACCGATCCGGATCTCGAGCGTCCAGTCGTGCCAAACGGCGTCTGGATCTTCGTCCTCGTAGAATTCCTGCTCGGCAAGCCGCACATAATTTCCCGCTGCATCGTCCATGGATACCGCACCGGAAACCACCAGCTTCTCATCGATGCAGCTCGCCCATCCCGTGTGAACCGCCGAGGCTGTCGCCATAAGGGCATGGATTAGCAGGGCCGGAGTCAACTGCAGCTGCAGGGTGCTGCCCCAGTCCGGTTCTGTTTTGTCTTGTTCTTCGATCATCTGGCGCTCATTGTAGTGGTCAGATCAGCCCAGATCACTCGCACGGCGTTGGGAACGGCCTGAGCAGGTCCTTGGTGGATTATGATGAAGCAACGCGCTTCGGAGGTACAGAAAATGAAGGTTGCCGTGTTCTCAGATGTCCAGGGTAATCTCCCCGCAATGGAGGTTGCCGTCGAGCACATTCTGAATTGGAAACCGGATCTGGTCGTGATGGCGGGAGATCTGATCAATCGCGGGCCGAGCAGCCGCGCCTGTCTCGATCTTTTCGATCCCCTGCGCCATGAGCGGGGCTGGCTGCCGATTCTGGGAAACCACGAGGCATGGGTTCTGCGCTGCGGCCGGGAGCGACCCCTCGATGCCCTGGATGCAGACATGCGCCGTTTCGCGGATTTGGCCTTCGAGCAGATCGCCGGGGTCGAGGAGGCATTGCTCTGCTGGCCGGACCATATGAGCTTCCACGCCGACGCCCCAGACAGCTGGGTCCACGTCACACATGGCTCCATGGCCGGCAATCGGGTTGGTATATCGGCCAGCGTTTCGGATGCGGATCTGCGCGACCGGCTACCACAGGACGTGGCCCTCTTCGTCGGTGCCCACACCCACAAACCCCTGCAACGCCGACACGGAAACACCGAAATTCTCAACGTCGGCTCCGTCGGCTCTCCCTTCGATGGCGACGTCCGCGCGAGCTACGGTCAGCTGGAGCTTCGGGGAGGACGCTGGCGAACCCGTATCCTACGTCTGGCCTATGATCGGGAGCGCACCGAGCGAGACTTCGAGGAATCAGGGTTCGTCGAGCAGGGAGGGCCCCTTGCGCGGATCATCTTCGAGGAGTGGCGACAGGCCCGTGTGCTCCTGGCGGGCTGGCATCACCGCTATCGAGATGCGGTGCGCAGGGGTGATGTTACCCTGGAGCGCTCCGTAGACGATTATCTCGGCTCCTTGGATTGAGGCGACGAGGTAGTCGACCAGGCCGCGCGCCGTGGGATCTCTCATCCGTTCCGATTGCGCCCCAAAAAGATCGGACGTAGCGGCGCGAGAAACCAAGCGCGAATACGCCAGTTCACAGAAATCTGTTGCTGCAGAAGGTCCGTTTTGGTATTAAACACCGTTTGGAGGTTGGGGTTCGGCATAGCCGTGGAGCGGCTTGGTCCGCAGCTGTCGCCGGACAACCGCAACCATCGCCAGACCATTCCGGAGAGCTTGCATGGTCGAGTCAGACAATAAGGGCGCCAAGGCGTTTGGCTTTGAGCCATACGAAAGTGCTGAAGGTGAGGAGTACATGAGTCCGCCTCAGGAGGACCACTTCAGAGGTATCCTCCTGGCGTGGAAGAAGAGCTTGATGGAGGAGGTCGACCGCACGGTTCACCACATGCAGGACGAGGCGACGAACTTTCCCGATCCCAATGACCGCGCAAGCCAGGAGTCGGAGTTCAGCCTCGAGCTGCGAACCCGCGACCGGGAGCGCAAGCTGATCAAGAAGATCGACGAAGGCATAGTGCGGTTGGACAACCACGAGTACGGATTTTGCGACGGCTGCGGTGTTGAGATCGGTGTGCGTCGACTAGAGGCACGCCCGACCGCAACCCTCTGTATAGACTGCAAAACGCTGGACGAGATCCGCGAGAAGCAGCGCGGCTGAGAGGCGGCGGAGAAGAACGAGCTAAGTCGCGATATGTATGGAGCGGCCGGCAACCCGCACAGTCAAAGCTTCTCCAGACGAACTTGCGCCCTGCCGCGGCCGCTTTGCCCCCTCACCTACCGGACCCCTGCATTTCGGCTCGCTCGTTGCGGCTCTGGGTAGCTTTCTCGACGCTCGTGCAGCAGGCGGCCAGTGGCTGGTACGCATCGAAAACCTGGACCCTCCGCGGGAGATCCCGGGTGCCGCCGACGCCATCCTGAGTACACTGGACGCCCTGGGCTTCGAGTGGGACGGAAAGGTGCTTCACCAAAGCTCCCGCACCCATGCCTATGCCGAGGCGATCGAGCAGCTGCAAAGTGCAGGTCTGGTTTTCCCATGCGCATGCAGCCGGCGAGAGATAGCGGCGAGCGGACCACCTGGAGCGGATGGCGCAGTCTACCCGGGCACCTGTCGTCAGCGAATGCCGCCGGGGAGGCGAGCCAGATCGTTGCGGCTGCGTACCGACTGTGTCCCTATTTTGGTCC
>JAJDOL010000103.1 GCA_022340195.1 Chromatiaceae bacterium | reverse complement strand
TCGGGACGTTTCCACAAGCCCGTCGTCACGGCTATAAGACCCGCTGGCGACTTCTATCCGGCGGAAAACTACCACCAGGATTACTACAAGAAAAATCCGATCCGTTACAAGTTCTATCGTTACCGTTCCGGGCGCGACCAGTATCTGGAGAAGACCTGGGGCAAGGACTTGCACCTGGACTACAGCAAGTACTCGGAGGCGGGCAGCAATCCCTACCACAAGCCCTCGGACGAGGAGCTGCACAAGCGGCTGACGTCCTTGCAGTACCAGGTCACTCAGGAGGAAGCTACCGAGCCCCCGTTCGAGACCAAGTACTGGAACGAGAAACGTCGGGATACGGGCAATATTTGAGCTTGTTCGAGGATGAGGCGTCTTCAATGAGGAGATGACCATGAGCAATCGCATCGAAATCCTGTACTGCACCCAGTGCCGTTGGCTATTGCGCTCGGCTTGGATGGCCCAGGAGCTACTGACAACGTTCGAGGAGGAGATCTCCGAGCTGACGCTGAAGCCGGGCACGGGCGGCATTTTCGAGGTCCGCGCAAACGACGCACTGGTCTGGTCACGCAAAGACCGTCGAAGATTTCCCGAAATCACGGAGCTGAAACAACTGGTGCGTGACCATATTGCACCCGACCGTGATCTCGGACATGCCGATCGCAAGAAACAGGATACAGACCAGCGTCCGAGGTGATTCGCACTGCCCCGGCGGGTTAGGCGATTTCTGTCAAAACATCTACCAAAGCCGAATCAGCGGAATGGCGCCGAACCAGAGTATAAAGGTCAGCGCCAGTACCATGAGCCCATCGATCCGCTCTGCCGCCCGCCTGTGCCAGAGACATTTCCCCAATTGCCAGATCAGCCAGGCAGCATGCGGAACGGCAAGATAGATCCAGTAGCCGTATGCACCAGCGACGCCCGGCAGCTGCCGGCAGACAAGCGTTGCCGCTATGGTCAGAATCGGCAGCAAGGTTGCCGCGATCAGGGCGCCGCGGATTCCCAGCTTCACCACCAGCGTATTCTTGCCGGCAGCCGCGTCGGCGTCGTAATCGGGAACCCCGGACAGGACGATGGCGGGTAACACGGCAAGCCCCAGCGGCAGGCTGAGCAGCCAAGGGAGCGGATCGTGCAAGTCTCCACCTTGTAGCAGATATCCGGGCAGAACTACGCCGATACTGTGGGTGAGCGCGACCACCAGCTCGCCCAGCCCGCGGTGGCTGAGCTTCAGCGGCGGTACCGTGTATCCCAAGGCCAGCGCCGCCAGGACCAGCAGGCTGACACCCAGCGGCGCAGGGTCGGGCGCCGTCGTGAGCAGGTAGCACAACAGCAGCGAGGATACGCCGAAGGCCAGGAAGATCCCCCGGCGGACTTCGCCGAAGCTCAGCTTGCCGTCGACCAGCACCCGGGAGCCGCCGGTAAAGGGGCCGGCGTTGCGATTCTGCCGATCACTTTCATAATCGAAGTAATCGTTCGCCAGTACTGTGGCCACTTCGAGGAAAAACAGTGCGGCGTAACCCAGCCAGAACCGCCCGCTGTCGAACGAGTGCATTTGGTGTGCCGCGGCCAGTGCACCGACGCCGTAGGCGATCAGCGTCATCGGATAGAACTGCAGGCGCAGCGCCTGCAGCCAGGCAAGCAGCTTATCGACGCGGCGCTGCACCGGCGACAAGGCACCCTCGCCTAGACGCAGACCTTCCCGCCGTGCCTGCTCCAGCCAGCACCGGCGCTGCTTGGCGGTGGAGCTGATCACTGGACCGAAAACCGTTTTTCGCACCGTTCGGATGCCGCAGAAACCCAGCGTCGCCCGGGCCAGCGTATTGAAACCGGGATTCTTGTAGATCCAGCGATAAACCCAGCGGGGCGTATCCATCGTCGTGAGCAGCTGCGCGGTTTTGCCCTGCAAACCTTGCTCCCACCCATTGCCGTCGGGCCAATACTGGAATGCAAACCCGGGGGTCAGCACGCGATCGAGAAAACCCTTGAGCCGCGCCGGAAAGCTGCCCCACCAGGTCGGGTAGACGAACACCAGATGATCGGACCAGCGGATCAATTGCTGTGCGTGTCGGATGTCGTCTTCGAAATGCTGATCGGCGGGCGATTCCTCATGGACATCGGGATCGAACTGCATATCGGCGAGCACGAGCTCGCGAAAGGGTACCTTAGCCTCGACCAGCCCCTGACGAAAGGCCCGATAAAGCGCGGCGTTGAGACTGGTCTTACGCGGATGGCAGAGAATGAGCAGTACGTTCACGGTTTAATCGGCAGTGCGGAGAAACCGAGGAAATTCGCGATGGAGCGATCGATCAGATCGGCGCAGGTGACCGGCAGCGAATGACCCCCGCCCTCCACCACCAGCAGCTCGCCGTGCGGCAGTAGCTCGGACATCTCCCGTGCATGCTCGATCCGGATCACATCACGGGAGCCGACGATGACCAGTGTCGGCGCCTGGACGGCGCGCAGGTCGCCCGCCGTCAGCTCGGGCGCGGTGCGCCACAGGTGCTTGAGACGCCGCTCCAGCTCCGCCGTGTGCTCGCCTGCTCCGGTCCACAGACGGTGCAGCCACAGGGCCAAGCCGCTGCTGTAGCTACGAGTGCCCGCTAGGGCCTGCGGCGTGAGGCCCGACGGGTCGTAGTTGGCGCTGATGGTGACGATGCGCCCGACTCGCTGGGGCCAGTAGCGGGCCAACAGCAGGGCAGTGTTGCCGCCGTCGCTCCAGCCGGCGACATCCGCGCGGCGGATACCGAGATGGTCGAGAACTTGTACCGCATCGGCGGCGAACAGGCGATAGCTCAGCTCACTGCGGCCGAGCCAGGAGCCGCCGTGGCCGCGGGTGTCCACCAGGATGACCCGTCGGCCCGCCTCCACCAGCCAGGGGATCTGGGAGAACCAGCTCAGGCAGTTGCTCAGGCCCCCGTGCAGCAGCAGTATCGGAGGACCAGTGCCGTAGCTGCGATAGTGGATCTGCGCGTCCCGGGTCTCGATATGGCCATCCACGGCGGTCGGGGCAAAGGTCGAGGACCAGAGGATGTAGCGCAGGAGATTTCCGGTTACGGGCATGGTGGCAAGATAACCTGCCAGCAGCAGGGCCAAAGCGCTCCAGGCGATGGCCCAGCGGGGGCTCACCGGCGGAGTACCCGCCGGTATCCGCCTGCGATGAGGGCCGTGACGTCCAGCAGGATGGGCGCCAGGGCGTGGCCCCGCGGGTAGGCCAAGTACATCCCGCGCCACTCGGGGCGAAACTTCTCCTTGTAGCTGCGCAGCCCCTGATAGTTGTAAAAGCGATTGCCCAGCTCGTAGACCAGCTTGAGCAGGCGCTCGTCTCGCGGCGACCAAGGCGAGCGCCCCACGCCGCTGAGCGGCGCCATCCCCAGATCGAGCCAGCGGTATCCCGCCGCCTGTCCGTGCAGCAGCAGGTTGACGAACAAGAAATCCATGACGCTGTGCGGTGCGTCTGGCAGGTGGCGCATCAGGTCGATGCTACAGCTCTCGCCGTGACCGAAGTCGTCGACGACGTTGGCGAAGGCGACGATCCGTCCATCCTGTTTCGCTACCGCGATGGGAAACCAGGCCAGAAAGTCGCGGTTGAAGGAGCCCAGAGAGAAGCCGATCTCGCCCATACCGCGATCGCCGAGCCAGGCGTCGGAGACGGTACGCAGTTGCTGCCAGGTGTCCGCGTCCAGTGGCTGAGGCAGGATCTCGAACACGAGCCCGTCACGGCCGGCACGGTTCAGCACCGCGCGGTACTTTGCCCCAACCTTACCCTTGAGCGTAAATGCCGCCAGCTCGATATGCGCGCTTTCCCCCAGCTTCAGCAACCGGAACCCGGCCTCGTGGTAATGGTGAAGGTGCCTCTCCTGTACCTGGTAAAACACAGGTACCCGGTCGTAGTCGTCCGCCAGGCGGCGGAAGCCGTGAATCGCATCGGGCAGATCGCGGTCGGCACATGCGGGATCGCCCAGGGCCACCAGGTGCTGGCGGATGGCGCCGTATTGGCTCAGGCTTCGTCCGTCCTCTGCGTGCAGGTATTTGTCGCCCATTAGGGTCAGGAAGGAGTAAGTGGTGCAAGCCACCTCCGCGTAGAAGCTCCGCGCGCGCTGCAATGCGTCCCGGTCGGGCAGCCGTAGCTCGGGGGCGGGCGTCGCGTACCAGCTCCAAGCCAGCAGGGCCAGCAGACCCAGCAGCATGGCCAGCAGGGCATGGGCGAAACGGGTGGAATGCGAGCCCGGCGTCAGGGTGCCGAACCCGGCTGCCAGCTCGCCGGGGCCATAGAGGATGGCACCCAAGAGGGCCACGGTTCCCAAGGTCATCAGGACTGCGAGCAGCCACCTTAGGCTGCGCGGGCTGGCGAGCGGATAGCCCCGGCGGTAAAAGTCGGAGCGATTGGCCCGCAGCAACAGGGACAGGGTCAGCAGCAGCGCCGCCTCCTCCACGGCGACCCCCTTGAGCAGGGCCAGCAGGGCTCCTGCCAACAGCACGATCTGGGCAGCCCGATAGGCATCGCGCATGCCTGCGGCGATGCCGCGGGCGAGTCCCAGCAGTAGGACACCGGCAAGTACACTGGAGAAGTGGAACCCCTCCAGCAGCACCCACGGCAGGTGGCGGTCCAGCAGCTCCAATCGTTCGGCGGCTGCCGGAAAGGCCGCGGACAACAGCAGCAGGGCGCCGGCGGCGAAGGTCCCGTAGGCCAGCACCCGGCTTCCGATCCGCCCCAGGAAGTGCAACGGGACACGCCCGAAACGCAGCAATGGGTGGGCACGGAAACGCCGGATCAGCGCCTCTGCCCGGCCACCCTCCGGCAACAGCTTCAGCCCTGGCAGCAGGCGTGCGGCCAGCAGGAAGGGCACGAAGTAATACACCACGCGAAACAGCAGCAGGCCGGCGAGCAGTGCGGACGGACTCCCCGGCGCGGAGCCCAGCAGCACCAGCATTGCCCCCTCGAACACTCCGAGCCCGCCCGGCACCAGGCTGATCCAGCCCAGCGTCTGGGCCAGGACGAAGGCGGCCAGCGCCAGACCCGGGGGGGCCGGTACGCCGGCCACCCGCAGGCAGGCCCAGAGCAGTAGCGCCGCCGCCAGCCAATCCAGCAGCGAGACCGCCAGCAGCCCCAGGCGCTGCCCACCGTAGAGCACCGGCGTGCCCGCCAGGAAGCGCCGGTGCAGCGGACCATGCCCCGCCACCAGCAGAAAGGCGGGAGCATACAGCCCCACCGCCGCCAGTGCCCCCATGGCCAGCCAGGGTGGCAGGCCCGTGGCTCCCAGCAGATCCCGGTGCAATGCCAGTACGCCCCAGGCCAGCACCGACAGCCCCGTCGGCATGGCGACCATGGCCAGCCCGGCGCAGGCCAGCGCCTTGCGGGGCGGAACCCCGGCGTTGCCATAGGCCAGGTAGCGCAGCCCCGAGCCGGTCATGCCGGCAACGCCCACGACGTTGTTCATCACCCCCGCCAACCAGCCGAGACGGAGGGTCCGGGCGATGTCCAGGGGCAGCGCCAGCCAGCGACGCAGCAGGGCATCGTAGAGAGCCATGACCCCGGTGGCCGCCAACCCGGCCGCCACCACCCCCAGGGTCTCGAGTGGTGGGATGGCCTGAAATGCCTCGTGCACCGCCGCCAGGTCCAACCTGCGCAGCTCGTGTGAGGCCGCCAGGGTCACCAGCAGCAGGGCGGACAGGGGCAGCAGGCCGTACAGCAGCCTCAGGAGCCGATTGCGTGTTGGCGTATCTTCGGCAGGATCGTCGCCCACTGGCATCGGCGTGCGGCGCTGCCGGCTCGGGCTTTGGTCGTATTCCGTGCTTTCGGGCATGATCCTAATGTAACCGCGCTGTGCGTCCGTGGGGATTTCCAACTCGAGCCCATCGGTACGGGTCGGTGTCCCCAAGCTTCCCAAGCTTCCCAAGCTCCAGGCAAGGGCGAGTGCAGGGTGTCCGCCATGCCTCAGCTGCCATGAACTGGCCTGTTGGTGTGCTCGATGTACCTCTCCGCGTAGGGAGAGAACAGGCTTCCGCGCTGCATGCGCCGATCGAGATAACGATAGACGCCGAGTTTGATCAGGTCCAGCAGCAGCATCCAGGCCAGGTTGTATGCCCAGACCCACCCGATCAGTTCCCAGGGCACGGCAGGGATCAGCCAGCCAAAGCCTGCCATCAAGACGGCGAATACCTGGGTGCCGAACACCGCTGACAGGAGCTGCCAGGACGGGTGTGGCCTCGCGAGGAAAGATTTTTTGGTGCGAGTGAGCAGGAGCAGCAGGTGGCCGCCGACGAGCAGCTGCAGGAACAACATCGTTTGAAGGTGTGGCGCGTCGAGCTGCAGGTACAGCATACCGATGGCGAGAAGGCCAAAGCTCTCCAGGACGGAGGACAGCCCCAAGACGATGGAGACGGTGAAGCTGCGCGCCCGATTCCAGCGTAACGGCTTGTTCTCCGGCTCCGTGTTGTCATAGGCGATCGCCATGATAGGCACGTCGTCGAGCAGGGCGAGGACAACGAGCATGATTGCCGTGAGCGGGAAGAAGCTGAAGACAAGACTCGCGAGAACAACGAAGAGCATGATGTCGATGCTCATCGCGATACGGTAGATGATGTAGCTCATCATGCGCTCGAAGATTCGGCGGGACTCTTCGACGGCCTGCGCGATGACCGAGAGTCCCGGCGCTGTAAGGACAAGCGCCGCCGCTCCACGCGCCGCGTCCGTGGCGCCGGACACGGCAATGCCCACGTCCGCCTGCTTCAGTGCGGGGGCGTCATTGACCCCATCGCCCGTCATCGCCACGATGTGATTGCGCTGCTGCAGGGCCTTGACGATGCCGTATTTGTGCTCGGGAAAGACCTGTGCAAAACCGTTGGCCTGCTCGATCAAGCGAACCGAGGCAGGCGCGATCTCCCCGTGGGCGACCCCGTCGGCGAACAGGGCATCGGCGGCGAGGATGTTGGTGCCGATATCGAGCTGCCCGGCGATCTGCTTACCGATGGCGAGGTTGTCGCCGGTCACCATCTTGACGGAGAGCCCATAGCGCTTGGCCTGGGCGATGGTCGCGGCCGAGTCGTCCCGCGGCGGATCGAACAGGGGAAGGATGCCCAGGAACTGCCATTGCTCGTCCTCGCCGGTGCGGGCGACGCCCAGCGTTCGGTAGCCTGCGCCGGCCGCGTCGTCGATCAGCCTCTCTACGCGTTTCCGCCTCTCTCCCGTAACACCGCACAGCTCCAGGATGACTTGGGGAGCACCTTTGCTGACCTTGAACGTCTCGCCGTCCGGCCCTTCGATGCTCGCCTCGGTACGCTTGGAAATGGGATCGAAGGGAGAGAACTTGTGCTGCTGAAAAGCGTTCACCACGTTTGGATCTCTTAGACCGCCGATAACCGCGAGATCAATCGGGTCATTGTTCTCGGCCTTGGATGCCAATGCCCCTGCGAGGACAAGATCCTGGGCTCGGACGCCGAATGGCGTGGCCACACCCAGGGTTAGCCTGTTGACGGTTAGCGTACCCGTCTTGTCGGAGCAGAGGATGTCTACCCCCGCCATTTCCTCGATCGCCTCCATCCGGGAGACGATGGCCTTGAGCTTGGAGAGCGCGAGGGCGCCTAAGGCCATGGTGACGGACAGTACCGCGGGCATGGCGACCGGAATGGAGGCGACCAGGAGGACCAGCGCAAGCTTCAGCACGTGCAATGGCGACGCCCCGAAGAAGATCTTCACGGATACCAAGATTGCGATGAGCGCGAGCGCGGCGACGATCAGGAGGTTGCCGATCTGCAGAACCGATTCTTGAAGGTGCGATTTTGCCCCGGCAGCCTCCACCAGCTTGGCGGTGCGCCCGAAAAAGGTGTCGGTCCCGGTTCCTGTCACCAGGGCGACCATCTCCCCCTGCTTGGCCACCGAGCCGGAGAAGGCCATCTCGCCGGCCTGCTTGTCGACCGGCAAGGACTCGCCGGTCAGCGCAGACTGATCCACGCTGAGATAGTCTCCGTCGACAAGCTTGACGTCGGCCGGGACGATGTCGCCCAATCGGATGCGGATGATGTCGCCGGGAACCAGACGCGGCGCGGCGATCTCCTGCCAGCGTCCGTCCCGTAAGGCGCGAGCCCGCACGGCGAGCTGCCCCTTGAGGGCGTCCAGTGCGCTCGCGGCACTGGACTCTTCCCAGAACCCGATCAGGGCGTTGAAGACCAGCAGAGCCATGATGACCGCAAAATCCTTCCAGTCCTGCGTCAATAGGGACAGGATCGCGGCCACCTCGATCATCCATGGAATGGGACCCCAGAAATAGGGTATCACCCGTTCGAAAAGGGTGACCTCCTTCTCCTCGAGGGTGTTCGGTCCAAGCTCCTCCAGCCTGCGTTGAGCCTCTTCCGACCTCAGCCCTCGGCTGCTGTCGGTCTTGAGACGTTCGATGCTCTCCGGTATCGACAGCGATGCGAAGTCCTGCGCGGCCTGCGTGACCTCGGCCTTGGATGGCTTCGCCGGCTCGGACGGCTCGCGTCGATACTTCCAGAGAAAGATACCGCCGGCGAGTACCAGGATGATGGGAATGGCAAGCCAGTCCAGGGGCTCGTGCTT
>JAJDOL010000075.1 GCA_022340195.1 Chromatiaceae bacterium | reverse complement strand
CGCCCCATCTATCGCAAGACGGCCGCCAACGGACACTTCGGACGTGACGAGCCGGAATTCACATGGGAGCGGATCGACAAGGCAGAGACGTTGCGCACCGCCGCCGCTCTCTAACGAAATCCGTTTGAGACTTACAGGGCTAATTGAAGCGATCGGTTCGCTGTATCTGGTCTGCGCGCTATTGGTCGCCGGCGCCGGGGACCTCGGCGCGCGCCCTCACGCGGAAAAAAGCAACGACACACATGCGCCTCTCAAGGCACGCGTCGCGCGACGGCTCGCATGGGACCGGGAACTTGCACCCTTCCGGCTCGAAGTGGAAGTGAACGGCGCGGTGGTCAAACTCATCGGAACTGTCTCGACCATTGCCGAAAGCCAACGCGCCGACCGCATTGCCCACGACATCACTGGTGTCCTCGCGGTGGTTAACGGGCTGACGGTCGATCAGGCCCGAGCGCCGTCGGACGAGAGTTTGTCGGCCAGTCCGGCCGATACCACGCTGGAGAAGAGGATCGCCGAGACTCTTGACGGTGACGTTCAGGTTGCAGCCGAGAATATCGAAGTCAACGTCGATGACGGCCACGTTTCTCTTAGAGGTCGCGTGCCAAGCATTACCCAGCAGGTACGAGCGGGGCAAATCGCAAGATCGCTGTTCGGCGTGCGAAGCGTCGACAACAAAATTCGGTCGGTAAAACGCTCAAGGAGACGCCCAAAGAGGAGACGCTGATTCATTCGATCCATGGAACAAATCAGCCCGCCTTTCGAGAGGCGCTACTTTTGGAAGCCTCCATTGGGGAAATCCAATCGCGGACGACGCACTTTGCGGATTTCCCTCGTCCGGCTTATGTACATGCGAGGTTGGCCTCGAAGCAAGCCTCCTGCGCCTACCCAGACGATTGGTCATTGGCCAGCTGCGCGCCGTCGTATTGTTTCGAGGGACCTACAACTCTCCGGTCAACCAATAGTCGACGCGTGCGGGGTTGTTCTGGATGTATCTTGTAACGGCTCCCTCGTAGGAGGTCTGCTGGGCGTCGTACATTGCCTTCTGCAGGTCGTCGATCGGGATCTGCATGCGCGAGAAGAAGCTGGCGGCCTCCACGTTGTCCTGATAGAAGCCCATGCGCGCGAGGGCATGAACACGCTCGAAACTCCCGAGCACGCCCTTGGGATCCTCTAGGTAGCGCAGGTCATAGGCGCCGAACATCCAGTGGGGGCTCCAGCCGGTGACGACGATCCACTCGTCTCGGCGTACGGCGCGCTCCAGGGCGGCGGTCATTCCAGCGCCTGAGGAGACCTGTAGCTCGTAGTCCAAACCGTAATCCTCGATGGCCTTCTCCGAGAGGCGAGTCAGGCCCGCACCCGGGTCGATGCCGGTGATGGTGCCGTCCAGCTTTTCGCGTACGTCGGGCTTGTTGAGATCCGCGATGGACTTTAGGTCGCCCTCGGGGATGTAGTTGGGGATAACCCAGCCAAGGCGGGCGTGAGTGTAAAGCAGACCCAGGTTGACCACCTTCGTGCAGACCTTCTTGATGTAGTCCTCGTGTGTCTGCGGTTGCCAGGACATGAGCATGATGTCGATGCTGCCGGTGGCGAGCCCCTGGTACTGTGGAGCGATATCCGTCTGCAGCAGCTCCACATCAACGCCCATGCGCTCTTCGAGAATGCGCTTGGCCAGCTTGGTGACGAACTCGGCGTCGGACCACGCGGTCCAGCCGATCTTGATGGTCTCCTTGGCGACGGCAGGCACGCTGAGTCCCAAGATGAGGAGGGCAGCAAATAGCAGCTTTCCGAGGGCTCTCGCAGACATGTCGTATCTCCTGTGGTTTGGTTGAGATGATCGGGTATGACGAGCCAGGTGTACGGCTCAGTATTCCGGATCGCCGCGGTTGTCCCTGCCGAAGACCTGCTTGATGCGACCGAGCAGACCGGACGGGCCGCCCGAGGCGCTGCCGCGTCGTGCCCATCCGAAGCTTTGGGTGATGCGGTCGAGCAGGATGGCGAGCAGGACGACACCGAGACCGCCCTCGAAGCCGAGGCCCACATTCAGGCGTTGGATGCCCGTGAGCACGGTGTTGCCTAGCCCGCCGGCCCCGATCATTGAAGCGATCACCACCATGGACAGGGCGAGCATCAGGGTCTGGTTGATGCCGGCCATGATGGAGGGCATGGCCAGGGGCAGCTGCACCTTGAAAAGGAGCTGGTGCGCGGTGCAGCCGAAGGCCTGTCCGGCCTCGACATGCTCCCGACTGACTTGCCGTATACCCAGATTCGTGAGGCGCACCGCTGGCGGCATGGCAAAGATCAGAGTAGCGATGGCACCTGGCACCTTGCCTAGACCGAAGAAGATGGCCGCGGGGATCAGGTAGACGAACGGCGGCATGGTTTGCATGAAGTCCAGGACGGGCCGGACGATCGCCTCCACCGTGTCGCTGCGGGCCATGGCGATACCGATCGGGATGCCGATGGCCAGGGCCACCAGGCTCGAGGCGATCACCAGGGCCAAGGTGGCGACGGTTTCCTTCCAGATGTCCATGCCGAAGATGAGCGCCAAGGCCGCCAGGGCGAAGAGACCGAAGCGCCATCCCACTCGCCATCCGGCGAGCACCACGATGAGCGCGGCGAGCAGCATTGGCGGCAACGCCGTCAGGGCATCCTCGAAGGAGCCGATAACCAGTCCGAGGCCATCGGAGATGCTATCCAGTGCGCCGGTGAAGTTGTCCGGGATCCAGTCGACTCCTGTCTCGACCCAGTCTCCTAGCGGGATTCGGTAATTTGGTATGTGATTCGCCATGGATCAGCCCGCCCTGTCCAGGGTCTGCAGCAGGATCTTCTTGTCGATGATTACCCTCATAGGAGCCGTCGCCGTTGATCACAGGCACTGGATACTCGCTTGCCGCCACCATGCTCAGCACCTCTTTGAGATCCATCTCGCAGGAAGCCGGCTGCACAGAGCGGATAAAGGCATCATCCCAGCGCGTGTCACCATGTTTGTCGATAGCCGCGGCAAGGGTATTGATGTTGACCATGCCCCGGTACTTGTTGCCGTACTCCAGGACCACGCCGAGATCGCGGGAGTGGTCGCGCAGCTGGGCCAGAGCGGCGCGCACGTTGACGCCGGTGCGCTGAAAGACGGTCACGGCCTTGTTCTCAGCGATGTCGCCGGCGCTGAAGACCTTGCTGACGTCCACGCCGTAGAAAAAAGAGCGTGCGCTTTCATTTCTCCACGGTACCGCTGCGTTGTGGAAGCCGTTAGTGAGAAGCCGGTTTCCCTGGGTCCGCCACCCCTCTCGAGTCGGTTTCCCCGTCGAATGTGAGTGGATCTTGTGTTGATGATCTCGCGAGGCGATAGGAATCACCTCGATCGCTGCATCTGTCATGAATCAACCAAAGACGTTCATCGACGTCGGCCACTGCTCTTCGAAGCCTAGCGGACCGAAGAGGTTCACGTGCCGCAGAACGTTTTTTGTACGATTTCGTGCGGCTTGGGTGGAAACCTGTAGGGGAAGCTATCAGGGCGATTCTCCCAGGGTGAGGAGAGGACCTGCAGCAAGTCCTCCAGCGGATCCAAATCGCCGTCGACCGCCGCCGCGAGTGCCGCCTCCACGCGGTGGTTTCTTGGGATGATGGCCGGATTCTCCCCTCGCATTTGCGCCGCCTGAGCGGCTGGTTCGACGGTTTCCCGGGCGAGGCGTGCGCGCCAGCTTCGGAGCCAGTCATCGACGGCGGTGCTTTCGCCGAGCTCCGAACGGATTTGATCGTCTGTATCGTCAGCGGGGTCACACAGGGCGCGGAAACCGTTGGTGAAATCGGCCCCTGTCTCGGCCATCGCCTGTAACAGTGCACGAATCAAATCGGCGTCGTCTGGGTGCGACTCCAGTAGCCCCAGCTTGGCTCGAAAGCGATCGAGAAAGGCCCGCTCGAACAGCTCGGGGAAGGCGTCGATCGCCGCCTGGGCCTGCTCGATTGCCTTGTCCTGGTCCTCGTCAATGAGCGGCAGCAACGATTGGGCGAGGCGGGAAAGGTTCCACTGAGCGATGCGCGGTTGGTTACCATAGGCATAGCGCCCGCCGTGATCGATTGAGCTGTAGACAGTGCCCGGGTGATAGCTGTCCATGAATGCGCAAGGTCCATAGTCGATTGTCTCACCGGCGATCGACATATTGTCCGTGTTCATCACGCCATGGATAAAGCCGACGCCGAGCCATTGCGCGACGAGACGGGTCTGCCGGCGTATGACGGAATCGAGCAGCGCCAGATAGGGCCTCTCGGAGCCCTCTACTTCGGGATAATGTCGAGCGATCACATAGTCGGCAAGGCGCTTGACGGCCTCGATGTCCCCCCGCGCGGAGAAGTACTCGAAGGTTCCGATGCGCACATGGCTGCGGGCCACACGGGTGAGTACGGCGCCGGGAAGCGCTGTCTCACGGTGGACGAGCTCGCCGGTCGCCACTGCGGCGAGTGCACGCGTGGTCGGGATGCCGAGTGCGTGCATGCTCTCGCTGACGATGTACTCCCGCAGGACCGGCCCGAGCCATGCCCGCCCGTCGCCGGCACGCGAAAAGGGTGTACGTCCGGAGCCTTTCAGCTGTATATCGAAGCGCTCGCCCCTTGGATCGAGAATCTCGCCGAGGAGGATCGCGCGCCCGTCGCCGAGCTGGGGTACAAAGCCGCCGAACTGGTGGCCGGCATAGGCCATAGCCAGCGGCTCGGCGCCGTCCGGTACACTGTTTCCGGCCAGCACGGCAACTCCGTCGGGTGATCTCAATCGATCATGATCAAGCCCGAGCGCGACGGCGAGGGCCTGGTTTAGCTTGACCAAATGCGGTCCTGCGACCGGCGATGGCGATTGCCGGGCGTAGAAGCGCGAAGGCAGGCGCGCGTAGGTATTGTCGAAGACAAAATTCATCCGCGTCTCCCCCTAATCCAAAACAAGAGATATGGGGCCGCTGCTCCGATACCAAATCGCCTAGATCCGCTCGGCGTGCCAGACGGCCTCGGCCGAGCTTGCGGTTTCGGCGTATTGGCTGAGAGCGAATCCGTAACGCTCGAGCATCGCGGACAGATCAGCCGCAAGGAAACGGTTGCTGAAAAAAATGTCCAGGCAGGCCGCGCGGGGTACCTCGAACGTCCTGGTGCCGATCGCGGCTACGAAGGTCTCCGGCAAGGTCAAAGTCGCTGAGATCCGGGCCGGCGAAGCGTTCTCATGCAGATGGAAGACAAACTGCCCCGCTGTTACAGGCCAGTCGAGGTCGGCAAAGAAGGTCGTCAGCCAGTGGCGTGTCTCGGGATTGTCGTACTGGGGAAGAATGGCCTGGAGCTCGTTCCCAGGATCCTCCGGATCGTAAAGGTTGGCGCTGATCAGCAGATGATCGTTCGGAGCCAACAGTCCGGTGAGCCATTGGATCAACCGGTCCGGGTTGGTGTTCGGTAGGACTCCGAAGGCGCAAAAGACCTGAACCTCATCGCGTTCGCTGCCCTGCTCGACAAAGTCCCGCCATCCACCCAACTCGTCGAGGTCCGCGACCAGGCGTCGAGCTTTGCATTGCGGAGCGGCATTGGTTACGGCATCGGCGGCAATGAGAACGAGTGCCTGTCCGGCGTCGACAGCAAGATAGCGCACCGGACAGCCCGCCTCGTAAAGGGACAGGGCGAGCAGTGCGTCCTTTTGTCCACTTCCGCATCCCAAGCTGATTATCTGCACGGGGCGCTCTGCGAGCCTGCGCGCAAGAATCTGGAAAAGTCGGCGGTAGGCGGCTGTTGTCGCGATGGCACGGCCGCCGGACGGCGCATAGGCAGTGTGCACCGCGAGCCACCGACGGGCCTGCTGCGGCGTCAGATAGTGGAACTTGGCAGGCAGTTGTCGCAACCGCAGGGCGTGCATCAGCTGATCCTCCAACCTCGCTGGATGCTGGCTCGGGTGGATTACGACGGTCGGCCAACTACTCGCGCCTTTCATGCGGGGGGATTCAATTGCATGGCCTCGAGAACAGGCGCTACACGCTCCACCTCGTGGGTGCGGAACAGACTGGTGCCGCCGATCGCCGCCATTACCGCGAAGAAGGCCTCGGCGCTTCGCACCTCCTCGCGAAACAGATGGAAGGCATGGGGCAGGGCATGGCAGATCGGCCAGCCCAGCTCACGCAGTCGGAAGCTCTGCAGGAAGACCTGAAGCTGGTAGGCCACCCTGGTGGCGCCGTCCTGGCTGTTGCCGTAGTAGAATCCGAGGCCCGGATCCAACCAAATGCGCTCCACGCCGGCGGAGGTCGCGAGCTCGACCTGATCTCGGAAATACTCGAGCTGGATGTCATGAATCAACGTGGGATCCGGGAGATCGCCCGCGTCGCGAACATTATCGCCGGCAACGAAGCAGATGATGACCCCCGCCCCATGACTGGCGATGGCCTCGAAGATCTCTCTGCTGCCTTCACGACCGGTCAGGTTGATGACCCGAGCGCCATCGTTCAACACGGCGTTCGCGACCTCGGGATGATAGGTCTCCACGGACACGGGGATACCTGCCTCGGTCAATCGCGTGACGACCGGTCGCAACATGGATCTTTGATCGTTCGGTGATACCAGCGCCGCATTGGGCAATGTGCTTTCTGCGCCCACATCGACGATTGCGGCCCCGGCCAGATGGAGCTGTTGTCCTCGGCGAAGCGCATGGTCGACGCATAGGCACACGCTCTCTCGATACCAGCTATCCGCGGACAGATTGACCACCCCCATCAAATAACGCCGCCGGTCAAACTCGAAGCGGCAAGCGTCGAGCTCGAAGTTGCGCACCGGCGGGGCATCGGGATAGCGATCGGCAATTGCGGCGAGACTGTGCAGATCCAGCATTGTTCAGGTCCAGGTTGTGCCGACCAGGCGAATGCCGGCCCGATCGGACGCGGGCAATGCGTCCCTCAGCGCCTCGACCGATCGTCCGGTGCCGGGCACGATCAGTGATGGCGCCAGGTCTGCCAAGGGTTCCAGTACAAAGGTCCGATCGACCAGCCGCGGATGCGGAACGATGAGATCGGGAGGGTCGTCGATATACTCGGCCGGGCCGAACAGCAGCAGATCCAAGTCGAGCGTCCTTGGCCCCCAGCGGATCGTTCGCACCCGCGCGAACTCGGTCTCGATATCGAGTAGACGCGTCAGGAGCTCCCAGGCGTCCAATCGGGTGTCGATCTCAATGACTGCATTGAGGTAGAGTGGCTGGGCCTCGGGACCGCCTACCGGCGGCGTCGCGTAAAGGGGGCTAACACCCGTGATCGATATTCCATTCGATTTCTTCAGTGCGCTCATGGCTCCGGAAAACGTCGCGCGCACGTTTCCGAGATTTCCACCGATGCCCAGATAGGCTGTGACCAGGGGTCTGCTCATAGCCGAAATCCACCGGCAACGTCAATATTGACTCCAGTGACATAGCCGGCAGAGAGCAGATAGTCCCAGGCCTGACAGATGTCTTCTGCCGTGCCCCAACGCGGGATTGGGATGCTGCGGGTGCTCTGCGGCAAATCAATGGAGCTCGACATCTGCCCGGGGCTTACCATGGCAACCCGAACGCCAAACGGTCCATAGGCGACCCCCAGTGTTCTGACCAAGCTGAGCAGTCCGACCTTGCTCACCTGGTAATCCAGCGCCTCCGGATCGGCGCGTACCGCCTCCAAACCGGAATAACCCATGAAGCCCAGTAGTCCTCGGCTCGCCTTGAGCAGGTCGAGCCCGTGGTATGCACAATAGAAGCCGCCGTTGAGGTTGGCGTTGATGGTGTGCTGCCAGTCGAGCGGTGAGACCTCGACTGCAGGCTTGGGAAGATACCAGCCGACGTTGTGCAACAGGAAATCCAGCCGCCCCTCCCGCTCGGCGACGCTCTGTAGCATTGTTTCAACCTGTCTTGACTCGCCGGTATCGCATTGGATGATGCGTACGCTCGTCGCGGAGCTCGACAACTCGTTCCGAGCAGCCTGCGCCGCATCTGAGTCGCGGGCGAAACACAACACCAGGCGCCAGCCCAGCTGCGCGTAGTGCTGCGCGATCGCCTTGCCCAGCCGGCGTGTACCGCCCGTGATCAGGATTGTCGGATGCTCTGACATCTTGGGGGATCGATTACGAAATAGGATATCGATCCGATCTCTACCTATCCAGTCCTCTGCAATGCGCGGCCCTGCCCGCGGGTGGGCCAGAGCAGAAAAGACTGGTCTTTCCCGCCGAAGAAGGTGCGTGTACGACGCGTGATTCGGTGCGGAGGCTACCGACGGGGACGTCCATTACCAGCTCGGTAAACCCATCGTCAAAGGGGTGTTTCGGCCCGTTTTCCGCCTGCGCTCATTCGATCGATCCGCACGATGGTCTCCACGGGCTCGGGTTGCAGGGTCACGTGCTCGATGCCGAAGCGCTCGGCGAGCAGCTCCCGCAGTCTCCCGAGTACGGGCTCCCAGCCGTCGATGCGTCGCAATACCACGTGGGCAGAG